>NZ_BAAAMR010000002.1:0-251711 GCF_039529375.1 Actinomadura napierensis | reverse complement strand
CGCGGGGCGGCGCGGGCGCCGCCGCCTGGGGCCGGCCGGCCTTCTGCGGGCGGGGCTGCGCCGCGCGCGCGGCGGCCTTCGTCGCCGCCTTCGAACCGAACAGGTCGGCCCTGATCACACCGACGGCCGCGATGACGAAGAGCCAGAGCACCGCGAGGAACGCCAGCTTGATCAGCGTGAGGGTGAATGGGGACATCGGAGTCGGGGTTACTCCCTATCGCGGCGGAACACAAGGGTAGTGCGGCCCATCGTCACCCGGGAGCCGTCCACCAGCGTGACCCGCCGGATCGGCTGCCCGTTCACGAACGAGCCGTTGGTCGACCCTAGATCCACGAGCACGATTTCGGGACCTTCTACGCGGATCTCGGCATGGTGCCGGGACACGCCCGGATCCACGAGCCGCAGGTCGCAGTCGGTGCCGCGGCCCAGGAGGGTGACCGGAGTGTTGATGTCGTACGTGCGCTGCGTGGTGTCGGAGCCCTCCACCGCGGTCGTCACCAGGAGCCGCGGGTTGCCGCCGAACGCGCCCCCGCGTCCCCCCTGCGGCACGTCGCTCACCGGCTGGCGGATCTCCCCGCCCTCGACGGTGGACCCCCGGATCACACCGGACCGGATGCGGAACATGCCCGTGGCGAGATCCCCCGCGTTCTCGAACCGGACGCGCACCGGGCCCACGAAGGAGTACCCCTGCTCCTTCGCGTACTCCCGCGCCAGGTTCGCCAGCTCCTGGCTCAGGCTGTCGGCGTACACCTGCAGGCGCTGCCCGTCCTGCTGAGAGATCTCGACGACGAAGTCGTTCGGGACCAGCGTGCGGCCCTGCGCCACGATCGCGGCCCGATCGTCCATCTCGCGCTGCACAGCACTGGCCACCTCGACCGGCTGCAGCTCCGACTTGAAGGCACGGGCGAAGGCCCCTTCGACCATGCCCTCGAGCCGTCGCTCGAAGCGCTGAATGACGCCCACGGGCACCTCCTCTCACCACTGGTAGACGATCGTATCGGTGCGAAGGTTCGCGAGAAGTATCCGAGTACCTAACCACTGCTTCGACCGTGCTAGCCTTTTCAAGCGCCCGGAGACGGGACGACGCCCTGGGCGGGTGGCGGAACGGCAGACGCGCACGGTTCAGGTCCGTGTGTCCGAAAGGATGTGAGGGTTCAAATCCCTCCTCGCCCACTCGGGAGTGGTGACGTAAGTCCCTCCCTCACAGTGACGTAACGAGCCCGGTCGCGACAGGCGACCGGGCTTCTTCGTATACGGGCACACGCCAGGGGCTGGGCGGCGTTGCGTGGGCTTGTGTCGTGTGGGGTACGGCCGCCTCACCGGTGGGACAGGGCGCTGTGGAGCAGGCGGCCGCTGTAAGGGATCTTTGGGCGCTGCGGGCCCGGGCGGGTCAGGCTGCGGCGTCGGGCTGGCGGAGGGAAGGCGCGGATTTCACCGAGTTGAAGTGATCGCGGCCCGGAGGGCTTCGTAGCTGACACCGAGGTTGGTGAGAGTGTGGTGGGCGATGCCCTCGGAGACGGTGAGCAGCGCGAGCGCGAGGTGGGTGTTGTCGATCTCCGGTGCGTTGATGCGCAGTGACTCGCGCAGAGCATGCTGCAGGCAGCGCAGCGCCAACGCGGTCATCGGGGTCTCGTCGGGCAGCGGCTCGCCGCTGGGGATGCCGATCTGCCCGTCGATCGCGGCGCGAATGGTGTCCGGGGTTGCCCCGCACCGGGCCAGGGCCGGGCAGGCCGCGTCCTTGGGACTGGCGAAGAGACCGAGCCCGTGCTGGAACTCGGCGAAGGTCATCCCGCTGGCGCGCGCCACGATCTCGTCCAGCATCAGATAACCGGCGTGGCCGAGATAGCCGGCACGCCGGCCCGGCACCCGGTCCGGATCGGCTTGCGCGGTCACGATCATTTGCACCAGGGCGTCCCGGCCACGGCCGAACGCCCCGCCCACCGCTCGGTCGACACCGCGCAACGGTGCCGTGTGGTCCAGCAGGTGCTCGATGCGGATCTCATCCTTGCCGCCACCGGCGAACTGCGGGACATGACTGCTCACCCGATCCTCGGGCCGCAACAGCCCCGCCTCCCAGGCACGCGCCACCGCTACCGTCGCCAGCAGCTTCGACGCCGAGAACCACGGCACCGCGGTAACCCCTCCTCAACGGCTCGCCCGGCCGCGCCTCCCCCACCGCCATGTGCGCCACTTCGGCCCCCGACACCAGCACTCGGGCCGCTGCGCCGAGACACGTGCCCGCCGCCACCTCGGCCTCCAGCGCACGCCGAAACCCACCCAAGCCGCAATTGCTAGAAATGCAACCGAAGGCTGCGTATTCCTGCTGAAGCGTTCTCGCTGGTCGAACCGGGTTTGATAGGGCCGGAGAAGAAGGGCCCCGCGGACACCCGGCCGCTTGCCGGACTTGCGGGGGGCGGGCGCGGATTAGGTGTAGTCGCGTGTACGGCTGGACCAGATCCCATTGCGGCTCGGGCTTGCCGATGTCCGCGCACCGGATGGGACAGTGGTTGATGTCGCCGGTGATCAGGCCGAGCCCTCCGGCGCGGTAGGGCGAGCGACCAGCATCTGCGCCTCCTGGGAGGCGCGCTGGACCCTGTAGGGCGTCAGGTGCGCCGAGACCGCCACCGCTCGGCACGGGGGCGGGGCAGGCCGCCCCCGTGCCGCACGTCCCCGGCTCCCCGGGCGCCGTTCTACCTGGGGGACGGCCCTGGAAATGCCCGGTGATTGGGTGGTTTCTCTGACGGTTGTCACTGTCTGTGGTGGTCGCCGGGTGCGTAGCGGCTCCAGAGGGCGCCGGCGGCGGCGGTGCGGCTGGTCTGTTGGTCGGTGTGGCCGAGCATGTGGGCGATGACCGGGGCTGGGGCTTGGGAGAACGAGATGATCAGCGGAACAGGCGGAAGAACCCGCGCACCTGCTTGACCAGCGACTCCGGCTGCTCCAGTGCGGCGAAGTGGCCACCATGCGGCAGTTCCTCGAACCAGCGCAGGTCGGTGAACCGCAGCTCGGCCTCCCGCCTTGACGGGCGGGTTATGTCGCGCGGGTAGACCGACAGCCCGGATGGCGCGGTCACCTTGTCCCGGAAGTTGGCGAAGCTCTCCCAGTACAGGCGCGCCGACGACGTGGCCGACGCGGTGAACCAATAGACCGAGATCTCGTCGAGGATCGTCTGCCGCGACAACGCGTCCTCGGGATGGCCGTCGTTGTCCTTCCACGCCCAGAACTTCTCGGCGATCCAGGCGGCCTGCCCCGCCGGGGAGTCGGTGAGGCCGTAGCCGAGCGTCTGCGGCCGGGTCGCCTGGATCGCCGAGTACCCCCGGCCGGTGCGCTGCATCTCCTTCTCGGCCTCGAGATTCGCCAGCTCCGCGGGCGTCGGGTCGTCGAACGTGCCCGCCGCCACGGATGCCAGGTTCAGGTGCACGCCGACGACCCGCTCGGGCGCCACCTCGCCCAGCACCCCGGACACCGCCGAACCCCAGTCACCGCCCTGCGCGCCGTACCGTTGGTAACCCAGCGAGACCATCAACGTGTCCCAGGCGCGCGCGGTGCGAGTGATGCCCCACCCGGTCGTCGACGGCTTGTCACTCCAGCCGTACCCGGGCAACGAGGGCGCGACCACATGGAACGCGTCCGCCGGGTCACCGCCGTGCGCGCGCGGGTCGGTCAGCGGGCCGAGGACCTCCAGGAACTCGAGCACCGAACCCGGCCACCCGTGCGTGAGCACGAGCGGGAACGCGTCCGGCTCCGGCGAGCGGACGTGCAGGAAGTGGATGCCCAGCCCGTCGATCGTGTCGCGGTACTGCGGGAACACGTTCAGCCGCTCGGCGAACCCGAAGTCGTAGTCCTCGGCCCAGCTGCGGCAAAGCTCCTGCGCATACGCCAGCGGCAAACCCTGTGACCAGTCGTCCACCGGCTCGCGCTCGGGCCACCGTGTCCGTCGCAATCGTTCACGCAGGTCCGCGATCTCGGCTTCGGTGATGCTGACCTCGAACGGCTCGGCGGACATGGCAAGGCTCCTTACTGGTCAAGGCGTTATCGGATCAGATGTAGGTGGACCGACATCGTGGGCTCCCACGCGTGGCGTCGGATTCGGGGCGGCGGTCGGCGGTAGGGCGCCGGGTCAGGCTGAGGACGAAGCCGGCCAGGGGGAACGCCGCGAGCACGGCGAGGGCCACCGGCACCGGCACGATGCCGGACAGACCCGCGACAGCGGCCGGACCGACCCCGCCACCCAGGGCGTTCATGAAGTTGAGCGGATCCGTTGCCGCCCGGGAAGGGCGGTGGCCGCGGCAAAGACGGCGATCACGGTCGCGCCCGCCCCGGCGCCGCCGATCAGTCGGCCGACGATCACGACCGACAGTGTCGGCCCGGCTCCGGCGAGCACGGAGCCCGCGGCGAGCGTCACGACCCCGGCGACGAGGACCTGGAAGGGGCTCCAGCGGACCAGCAGCCGACCCGCGACCGGCATCGCGAGCGCGGAGGTCAGCGACCACGCGGCGAGAATCCATGCGGTGGCCCTGAACGGCACTGCGAGTGCGCGGCCGATGGCCGGCAGGGCCACCGACGGCGCTCCCAGTGCCACGTACATCGGCAGCACCAGCATCCCTAAAGTCAGCCCCAGCCGACGCCCGTCCGGAGGGTCGGTTCGCTCCGGTGCCGGGGCCCCTCCAGCCGGGATCGTCTGCGGCGTCGTCTCCTGCCGACTAATATGTTGTGACACGCTAAAGCTCATTTGAGTGTAACGTTATGGGGCAGGAAGGAGATACGTCAAATGCGGGATGCATATTACAGCCCATTGGTGGTCCAGACGGCCGTCGACCTGGCCAACACCATGAGGCCGATCAAGGGAGAGGACGCGCTCGAGACCGTGGAGCAGCTCCGGGACTTCCTTGACGACCATCCCGCGGCCGAGCCTCCGAGTTCGGCCGCGAACCAAGGGACCGGTCCGCGCCCTCTCACCCGCGCCGACCTGGCGGAAGTCCGCGCGTTGCGCGAGACGGTGCGTGAGGTGCTCGAACGGGCCAACGCGGACGCGGTCGAAGCTGCGGCTCTGATCAACGACGGTCTGCGTCGCAGCCGCGCCACCCTGGTACTGCGCCACGAGGACGACCGCTGGTGGACCGAGGTGGCCTCCGACACCGACCGCTGCTCGGCGCACCTTGCCGCGACTACGCTCAGCGCACTGGCCTCCGTGATCGCCACGCTCGGTCCCGCTCGTCTCGGCGTATGTGCCGGGCCGACCTGCCGGGCCACTTTCGTGGACCTCTCGCGCAACGGCTCGAAGCAGTACTGCACCCGAACCTGCGCACACCGGGCCAGCGTCGCGGCCTACCGCAGCCGGCGCAGCCCGCGTTGAGCGACGGCACCTGACCCTGCCAGGCCGGCGCCGGGGTTTCGTCCGAGCCCGCCTTCGACGAACTCGTTCGGGCCTCCGGTGCGCCGGCGGACCCGCCGCTACCGCGACCCGGCAACCGGCCAGCTGGTGGAGGACGTCGCGCCGCCGGACTGGCGGGCGGCCGCATGGGTGCTGGAACGCCGCCACCCCGACGGATTCGCCGGCCCTCGCAGCCGCAGGTGTCCGGCCCGGACGGCGGACCCGTCGAGGTCGATCAGACGCCCGGCTTGGCCGCTCTCGCCGGACGCGTCGCCGAGTACCGCGCCGAGCTGGAGGGCCTGGACGACGAACAGGAGCCGCACGCGAGTGCCGTCACAGGCTGATGTAGCAGGCGAACGAAAAGCCCCGCCAAGGAGCGCCGGGGTGGTGCGCCTTAGCGGGACTGGTCGTTCCAGAGCTACCGGACCAGGTTGATCGTGGTGTGGTGCCTGGTCAGGTCCGGTTGGCGGCGGGGGTGAAGACGCGTTCGAGGAAGGCTTCGCGGTGGCTTGGTCGAGGGTGCCGTCCAGGGACAGGGCGGTGGCGATGGACTCTTCGGTGACGGCGCGGGGGATCTCGAGGTCCGCTTCGGCTTCGCCGATGGCTTGCTCGATGGCGCGGCCGGCGGCGGCGGGTTCGTGCCGGATGAGCCAGTCGAGGGGAACTCGTAGACCAGGGCCTGGCGGACGGTGACGGACAGATCCCACACGCCGATGAGTTTGGGGATGCCGGCGGCGACCTGCCGGCTGAGGCCTTCGGCGATCTCGCGGACGGCGGTTTCGGTGCGCCACCGCAGCGCCCACCGCTTGCGGAAGCTCTGGCGCTCCCACAGCAGGGAGAAGAAGCTGCGGCTGAACCGCTTCCAGGTCTCGGTGATGCCGATTGGGTTGGCGGCTCCCTCATGGTCGGCCGAGACCACTTCTTCGACGCCTTCGGATGACCGGCGGCACTGTTCGGCCCATTCCTCGGCGACGGGTGTACCGCGTCCTGGAGCGCCGAGTCCGCACTGGCCCCGCCCGCACGACCTGTCGATGATGGCCTGATCACGGTCCCTTTGAGGGGCCGTGCGGCGCGCTCGCTGGTTCGATCAGCTGGGGTCGGTGATGGTGTTTTCATAGGCGTCACGGGCCGCGAGGAGGGTGGGCATGTTCTCCTCGGCCCAGTGCCGGCAGGCGGCGATGAGGGCGAGCAGGGTCCGCCCCAGCGGGGTCAGTTCGTACTCCACTCGTGGCGGGACCTCGGCATAAACCGTGCGGGTGATCATCCCGTCGCGTTCGAGGGCGCGCAGAGTCTGGGTGAGCACCTTGGGTGTGGCGTGCCGGAGCGGGATCCGGATCTCAGAGAACCGTCGTGGCCCCTGTTCGAGGCATTGAATGATCATCGCCGACCATTTGTCGCCGATCCGGATCGGCATGATGCTGCTCGGGCAGGCCGGGTCGAACATGTCCGGGGCGAGCGGATCCATAAGTACCCTCACGGTAGTTAGATACCTTTGCAGTAACCAGTATCTCATCGATACCTTCGCGGGGCGGGTGCATCCGCCGCCTCACCTCCCCCGATGCGAAGGACCATCAATGCGTGCTGTTCGGTTTCATGATTACGGTCCCCCCGAGGTTCTGCAGGTGGACGAGGTTCCCGACCCAGAGCCCGGCTCCGGCGAGATCCTGGTGCGGGTGACCGCGGCCGGGATCGGCTTCGCCGACGTCCAGATACGGGCCGGCCTGATGCGATCGGTGCTCACCGACCTCCCGCTGCCGTACTCGCCGGGTTTCGAAGTGGCGGGCACGGTGATCGCCGTCGGCCCGGACGTCGATCCCGCACAGGTCGGCCGGCAGGTGATCGGCGCCACCGCAGGCGGCGGCTACGCCGAGAAGGCCGTCCTTCCGGCGGCGGCCCTGTCGCGGCCCGGCACGCTGGACGACCACACGGCCCTGGCCCTGCTCGGCCAAGGGGCGACCGCCGTCGGAGTGGCCGAGGCCGCCGCCCTCCGGCCGGGAGAGACGGTGCTGGTCGAGGCCGCCGCGGGCGGCGTCGGCAATCTGCTGGTCCAACTGGCCAAGCACGCCGGCGCGAGGGTCATCGCCGTCGCCCGGGGCGAACAGAAGCTGGACGTGGCCAGGCAACTCGGCGCGGACGCGGCGATCGACTACAGCACACCGGATTGGTCCGAGCGTGTACGGGAGGCGGCGGACGGTGGTCTCCAGGTGGTGCTGGAGACCACAGGCGGCCCGGTCTCCAAAAACGCCTTCGACCTTCTGACACCCGGCACCGGCCGGATGGTGGTCTACGGGACGACGAGCGGCCAGGCGCCGCAGTTCGACCCACTCGACGTCTACCAGCGCGGCCTATCCGTCATCGGCTTCGCGTCCGTGATGCTGCCACCGGAACACCTGGCCCGCCTGCTCAACCGCGCGTTCGATCTGGCCCGCACCGGCGAACTCAAGCCGATCATCGGCGCCGCCCTTCCGCTGGTCCAGGCCGCCACCGCACACAAAGCGTTCGAAGAACGCACCACCATCGGCAAGACGGTCCTGACGCCATAACCTCGGATCACACCTGGTGCACGCCCCCGGGGGGCGGAGCGCCGCGAGCGGGGCCGGCGCATGTGAGGCCCTGACGATGTGACTGTGGTCCCCGGGCAGCGTAAAGGGACGCCGTCCTCGATCTCCGCGGGATCGAAGACGGCCTCTCCACCTGTGCGCGGCTCGCGTGTCCCAGCCCGCCGTATGCATCTCTCCGGCAATGGCCGGTTCCGCGGTTGCGGTTACCAAGCAGCCCGGCGAGCACCGTCCACGAACAACAGGATCGAGGACGGATCGAGCGCGTCCGGTTCGGTCAGTCCCCAGGTCGCCGTCGCGCACGGCGTGTGCCCGGCTGTCAGGGGTGTAGTCGAGCCGCTCGGTTACGCCGGGCGCCTTCCAGCGCTTCTGGGCCCCTATGCCGCCCCTCTCCCGCTGCCGCCACGGATCATGGAAGATGATCTTGCTAAGCGTCTTCTGTGACCACAGGGACCGAAGGGGCAGGCGCGCAACGGAGCGCCCCCGGCCCCCGGCCCCCGGCCCGGTCTGTGGCGGTGTGCCGGCGCCGTGAGCGCCGGGGACTCAGGCTGTGCGCGGGGTGATGTGCCCGGTGGGTGTCCAGGTGCCGAGCGGCTCAGGTGGCTTGTGCCGGGCTCGGCGGCGGCGCCGTCCGTCGGGTCCGGAAAGCGTGTAGGCCCTGGCGGGTGTCCATCAGCGCGCGGCGCCTCATCGGAGCGGTACGACGATTTCTCCAGTGTGGTGTCCCGTCTCCGCCTCGTCCAGCATGAGGGAGGCCAGTGAAGCTCGGGAGATCCGAGGCGGAAGCAGGGGACGCTTCAGATCCGCGAGCGGCACGATGCGGCGAGTGGGGCTGATGGGCCCGACCCACAGGTCCGGGGCGTGAAAGACCGTGGCGCCCGCCTTCAGGGCGACCTGGTCGGCCTCCGCCTTCTCGGCGAGTTCCTTGCCCACCGCCAGGCGCATGATCGCCTGGTAGATCCGCCCGCCCGCATTGGTCGACACGCCCGATCCCAGGGCGCCCAGCCACACGGTGCGTACACCGGCGCCGGCGAGAACCTTCGCCCCGGCGACCAGCGTGCCCGGGCCGTCGCCCTTGCTGATGCCGATCGCCGAGACGACCGCGTCGACGTCGCTCAGGTCCGGGAAGGTCGTCGGCTGGAGCACGTCCGCCTGCCGGACCTCGATCCGCCCCGCCTTGCCGGACGTGGGGGCCTGGTACCGGTCCGGAGCGCGGACGAGGGCCACCACCTGCTGACCCCGCTCGAGTGCCTGGTCTACGAGGAGGCGGCCGACCTTGCCGGACGCGCCGAGTACCGCGGTACGCATGATGAACCATCCCTTTTACTGAACAAGTGTTGGTTACTAAGTGAACAACCGTTGGTTAGGGATGTCAAGGCGGTGCCCAGGTAAGGTGAACAACTGTTGTCGATCGTTCGCGCCGACCAGGGAGGGGAGAGTGCCCGAGGAGCGGGCCGCCACCCGCAGACGCAATCCGCGAGGCCAGGGGCAGGTGCTCCGCGCTCAACTCGTGGAGGCGGCGGCGAGGCTTCTGGCCACTCTCGACCAGCCCGAGACGTTGACGTTGCGGCAGGTCGCGCGCGAAGTCGGTGTGGCGCCGGCCAGCATCTACGGTCATTTCCCCGACCTCAGTGCGCTGATCCAGCATGTGCTGCGGTTGCGCTACGACGAGCTGGCCCGGGTGATGGGCGAGGCTGCCCGATCGGCCCCGGAGCCGCTGGCCGACCTCGTGGCCCGGTGTGCGGCCTACGTGCATTGGGGAGTCGAACAGCCCGGTCATTACCGGACTCTCTTCGGAAGCCGTATGCCCGCCGACCTCGTCCCCGGATCAGCGCATAGTGCCGGCGCCGACCTGCTCGACTCCGTCGTCGTCTCCCTGGCGGCCGTCACCGACCCGGACCGGACGCGGACGGCCGAGGAGCAGTGGCGGGCCGGCTTGATGCTCTGGACCGCCATGCATGGTCTGATCACCCTCTACAACGACCACGGCAACATCCCGTGGCCGTCATTGGACGGCTTGCTCGCAGAGCTGATCGGCCTGCACACCGCACGCCCGACGACCGAGATCGCGGCTCTCCTGGCTCAGAATGACGCGCGAGCACGACCCGGCGATGGCTCCGACGTGCCGCTGACGGACGGGTAGCGAGGACTTCGGCGCGGAGTGCAGGCACCCGGCCAGGACGTTCGAATCAGGGGGACTGGGGCGAGTGCGGCGTTGCCGGGCACGTGGTCAAAGGCCCGCAGAGTCGCGACGCTGCGCGCCGACCTCGGCGTACCAGTCCAGCAGTTCAGGCCGGTCGACGCTCGTCGGATCGACGACGTCCGCCACCGGGTGGCCCAGGAGAATCCGCTTCACCGGGACTTCGAGCTTCTTGCCGGTACGCGTGTGCGGGACGCCGGGCGCGGCGATGATGTCATCCGGTACGTGGCGCCGGGACGCCCGCGCGGCGATCTCGCCGCGGATGGTCGTACGGAGGGCATCGTCGAGTTCGGCCCCGTCGGCGAGCGTCACGAACAGCGGCATCCAGTAGCCGCCGTCGTCCTGTTCGAGGCCGACGACCAGGCCTTCGATGACCTGGGGGATCGACTCGGCGACGGCATAGATGTCGCTGCTTCCGATCCGGACTCCTCGGCGGTTCAGGGTGGCGTCGGAGCGACCGTGGATGATCACCGAACCGCGGTCGGTGATGGTGATCCAGTCCCCGTGGCGCCACACTCCGGGATAGGTGTCGAAGTACGCGGCGCGGTAACGGCTGCCGTCGGGATCGTCCCAGAAGGAGACCGGCATCGACGGCATGGGCCTGGTCACGACGAGCTCTCCGACCTCGTCGCGCACCGGCCGGCCTTGGCCGTCGAAGGCGTCGAGGGCGACTCCGAGCAGTGGTGCGGACAGCTCGCCCGCCCAGATCGGCACGTTCGGTGCGCCGCCGACGAACGCCGTCACCACGTCGGTTCCTCCGCTGCTGGAGACGATCCGTACGCCGTTCGGCAGTTGCCCGCTCAGCCACCGGAAGCCGTCGGCGGCGAACGTGGAGCCGGTGATCCCCACGGTGCGCAGGGCCGAAAGGTCGTGCCGGGAGAGGTCGACGCCGGCCTTCCGGCAGGCACCGACGTAGGCGGGGCTGGTGCCGAGGAGTGTGACGCGCAGCCGCGCGGCGTGCGCCCACAGCGCGTCCGGGTCGGGGAATCCGGGGCTGCCGTCGAGGCAGACGATCGTGGTGCCGACGAGCAGGCTGGAGACCAGCGCGTTCCACATCATCCAGCTGGGCGTGGTGTACCAGAGCATCCGGTCGCCCTCGCGCAGGTCGAAGTGGAGCCCGTTGCACTTCAGCTGTTCCAGCAGCACGCCGCCGTGTCCGTGGACGATGCCCTTGGGGCGCCCGGTCGTGCCAGAGGAGAACAACACCCAGAGCGGGTGGTCGAAGGGCACGGTAACCGGCTCCAGCGGGACCGACGCGTCGGCGGTCAGGTCGTCCCAGCCGATCGCGCCGGGCACGGCGCCGGGGTCCCCGACGATCACCGTCGCCGCCAGGTCGGGCAGTGACCGGGCCAGCTCCCGTACCGCGTCACCGCTGTCGACGTCCTTGCCCGCGTACCGGTGGCCGGTGCCCGCGACGAGCACCCGCGGCTTGAGCTGGCCGAGCCGGCTCTGGGCCGCCGCAGGCGCGTAGTCGAGCCCGCAGACCGCCCAGATCGCACCGATGCCGGCCGTCGCGAGGAAGGCCACGACCGCCTCCGGCCCGTTGCTCAGGTAGCCCGCCACCCGGTCACCGCGGCCGACGCCCAGCCGCCGCAGGCCCTCGGCCGCCGCCGCCACCTGGGTCGAGAGCGCGGACCAGGTCAGGCTGACCTCGCGGCCGTCCTCGGTCGCGGCGACCAGGGCGACGCCGTTCGGATCGCGGCCTTCGAAGACCCGGTCGACGAGGTTGAGCTCGGTTCCCGGGAACCAGCGGGCGCCCGGCATGGCCTCGTCGGTGAGCACGTCGGAGCCGTCCGGCCGCGGGGGTAGGCCGAAGAAATCCCAGACCGCCGACCAGAAGCCGCTCAGGTCGTCGGTCGACCACTCCCACAGCGCCTGGTAGTCCGTGAGGCGGCGTCCCGTGCGCGCAGAGGCGAAGCGCGCGAAGTCGGCCAACCGGCTCTTCTCGACATCGTCCGGCGAGGGTGTCCAGGCCGGCGACGGGGTCGGTGTGCCGTTCACGCTTGGACCTCGGTTCCTTCGCTGATCCCGCGGG
The DNA here is from genome assembly GCF_039529375.1 of Actinomadura napierensis. NCBI lineage: Bacteria > Bacillati > Actinomycetota > Actinomycetes > Streptosporangiales > Thermomonosporaceae > Actinomadura > Actinomadura napierensis. The sequence goes on along the minus strand of NZ_BAAAMR010000002.1, from coordinate 239,547 downwards.
CCAGGATCTCGGTGGTGCAGGCGATGTGCCGGTGCAGCAGCTCGGGACCGAGCTCCGCGTCGCGTGCCAGGGCGGCATCGGCCAGCGCGCGGTGCTCGCCCGCCAGGTCGCGCTTGACATCGGCGCCCAAGGGGGCGGCCCAGTGCCGGTAGAGCTCGGCTTCCGCCCGCAGCATCTGCGTCACCTCGCGCAGCCGGCGGCTGCGGCAGCCGGCGAGCAGGGCGGCGTGGAAGTCCTCGTGCGCCGCGTACCACGAGGCGTCGCGTTCCTTCGAGGAACGGGAGGCCTGCTCACGCAGCGCCAGCAGGTGGTGGGTCGCGACGATGCCCGACTCCCAGTGCTCGTCGCCTTCGAGTATCGCCTTGCGGAAGGTCAGCGGTTCCAGCTCGACCCGCGCGGCGGTGAGGTCCGTGAGCTGCTCGATGGACAGTTCGGCCACGGTGTAGCCCTGGTGCGCCTGGACGCTCACGAGCCGGTCGGCGGCGAGGCGTACCAGGGCTTCGCGGGCGACTCCCACGCTGGTCTCGTAGGTGGCGCAGAGGTCGGGGAACTTGAGGCGCTGACCCGGCTTCAGGCGCGCGGCGAAGATGTCGGCGCGGATGCGCTCGTAGACCTCGGCCGTCCTCGTCTGCCGTGGCTTGCTGGGCCTGATCATGACACCACCCTAGAAGATTCCGATGTTCGGGACAACTTTCGAATCTCTCTTGACATACGAATATTTGCCGGATCATCGTGTGATGGACGCCGCTCACCGTCGACCACAAGGAGCGTCCATGCGCATCGCCCATGTCCGGGACCGAGCCGTCCTCGTCACCGGGGACCAGGTCGGCATCGACATCGCGCAGGCCAGTGGGGAGCGGTTCGGTCCGTCGATCACCAGCCTCTACGAGGACTGGCCGGAGTTCTCGGCCTGGGCGGAGCGGGCGCCCCAGGGCCCGATGGTCCGGTTCGCCGCCGCCGAACTCGCCGCGCCGTCTCCCGCTCCCAAGCAGGTCTTCGCGATCGGCCTCAACTACGGCGACCACGCCGCCGAGGCCGGCCTGACTCCGCCAGAGGAACCGGCGGTCTTCACCAAGTTCGTCTCTTCCTTCACCGGTCCCGTCACCGAGGTCGCCCTGCCCGCCACGACCGTCGACTGGGAGGTCGAACTGGTCGTCGTGATGGGCCGTGAGGCGACGCGCGTCCGCGCCGCCGACGCCTGGCGGTACGTCGCCGGCCTCACCGTCGGCCAGGACCTCTCCGAGCGCCGCCTCCAGCATGTCGGGACGCCCGCCCAGTTCAGCCTCGCCAAGTCGTATCCCGGCTTCAGCCCGACCGGCCCCTTCCTCGTCACCCCGGACGAGGTCGCCGATCCCCGGGACCTCCGGCTCGGCTGCACTCTCAACGGCGAGGAGGTCCAGAAAGGCCGCACGTCGCAGCTGGTCTTCGGCGTCGAGGCCCTGGTGGAGCGGCTCTCCGCGGTGACGACCCTCTACCCGGGCGACGTGATCTTCACGGGCACGCCCTCCGGGGTCGGCGCCGCGCGCACGCCGCCGCGCTTCCTGTCGCCGGGTGACGAGCTCATCTCATACGTCGAGGGAATCGGCGAGCTGCGCCAGCGCTTCGTCGCCCCCGCGAGCAGCGAGGAGTCCTGATGGCACTGCATCGTCTCAGCTCGGTCACCATCGGCGTTCCCGATGTCGACGCCGCGGCCGCCTACTACGAGGAGTTCGGGCTCACGCGAGAAGAGGACGGCTGGCTCTCCACCGTCGACGGCGGCCGCCAGCTCCGCCTGGTCCCGGCGCCGACCCGGCGGCTGGTGGGCCTGTCCATCGGCGCCGACGATCCCGACGACGTCCGCTCGATCGAGTCCAGGCTTCACGGGCTGGGCCTCGCCGCGGAGGGCACGGACGCCCGCGTCGCCGCGATCGAGCCGGTCACCGGCGTGCACGTCGAGGTCACCGTGGCGCAGCGCATCGCTCAGCCCGCGGTCGAGGCGGCGCCCTACAACGGGCCGGGCCGCACCGACCGCGGCACGGGCCGCGCGCCGGGGATCCTCCGTGAGGGACGGGTGCGTCCGCGCAAACTCGGCCACGTCGTCATCGGATCGGTCGACCAGGAAGCCGGCCGGCGGTTCTTCTCCGAGGGCATCGGCCTGAAGATCAGCGATGAGGTGCCCGGTACGGCCTCGTTCATGCGCTGCTCGACCGATCACCACAACGTGCTGGTGTCGAGCGCGCCGGTCAACTTCGTCCACCACACCTCCTGGCAGGTCGACGACGTCGACGAGATCGGCCGCGGGGCGACGGCGATGCTCCGGGAGCACCCGGAGCGGCACGTGTGGGGTCTCGGCCGGCACCACGTCGGCTCGAACTTCTTCTGGTATCTCAAGGACCCCGCCGGCAACTTCTCCGAGTACTACTCCGACATGGACTGCGTCGTCGACGACGCCCTCTGGAAGCCGGAGGCATGGGACGGGGCGAAGAGCCTCTTCAGCTGGGGGCCGCCACCTCCTCCGTCCTTCGTGGAGCCGGACGACCTCGCCGCCCTGATGTCCGGCGCCCACTCGCCCCGCTGACCCGGCCCGCCCACATCAGGAGACCATCCGTGTTCGTACCAGCAACGCGTCCCGACTCCTACGACGTCGTGGTCGTGGGAGCAGGCCCGGTCGGCCTGGCCGCCGCCCGCCTCCTCGCCATGCGCGGCGTCACCGTCGCGGTGGTCGACCCGCAGCGCATCGTGTGCCAGCACCCGCGTGCCACCCACCTGGACGACGAGACCATGCGGACCTTGCAGACGCTCGGTGCCGCCGACTTCGAGAAGGACTACCTGCGTCAGAGCGGCTGGATCCTCGAGGACGCCGACGGCGTCCCCTTCCTCGAGTTCTCCCACCCGGACACGGAGTCCGACCAGGGCTGGGCGACGGACTACCAGTCGCATCAGCCCGACATCGAGTCTCGCCTCCGCGGTCTGCTCGCCGCCGGCGAGGGCGCGGCGCTGTGGTTCGGCTGGGAGGTGACCGGCGTCGACCAGGACGACCACGAGGTGACACTGCGGCTCCAGGAGCGGGACACCGGCCGTGTCCAGGAGATCCGCGGTTCCTATGCCGTCGGGGCCGACGGCGCAGGCTCGTTCGTGCAGCAGGCCATGGCGATGGAGATCGAGGACCTGCACGGGACGCAGACCTCGCTCATCATCGACGTCCACCCGTTCGAGCACCCCGACGGCCTGCCGAGGACGACGGGCTTCATCCGGTGCACGAAGGACCTGCCCGTCACCTACTGCCCGCTCTTCCCGCCGCTGCTGCGGTTCGAGTTCATGCTCGGCGATCACCACGACGTCCATGAGATGGAGCGGCCCGACTCGGTCTACGAACTGCTCTCGCCCTGGCTCGCGCCGGGAAGCTACCGGATCACTCGTACCGACGCGTATCAGTGGCACGCCCATCTGGTGCACGGATGGCGCGACGGGCGCGTGCTCGTGGCCGGCGACGCCGCCCACACGATGCCGCCCATGCTCGGCCAGGGGATGTGCTCGGGGCTGCGTGACGCGATGAACCTGGCGTGGAAGCTCGCGATGGTGGTACGCGGTCAGGCGCCCGAGTCCCTGTTGGACACCTACGAGACCGAGCGCGCGCCGCATGTGACTCCCTACATCGTGGAGTCCGCGCGCCAGGCGAACATGATCGAGGACTTCGGCCACGGCCACGTGCCGCCGCCGGCGGGCGCGCCCCAGGTGCTGGAGCGCCATCGACCCCTGCTCGGCCCGGGCCTGGTGGACGAGCCGGCCGGGGCCATAGGCCAGCTCTCACCGCAGCCCCGCGACGGCGGCGGCGGTCGCCTCGACGACGTCACGGGCTATCGCTTCGCCGTGGTCGGTGCGAACGACGTGATCGCCGGTGTCGATGACGCCACGCGGGCGCTGTGGCAGCGCCTGGACGCGGTCGCGCTGCCGGGCGGTGGGCACGACTATGAGTCCTGGCTGGCTTCGCACGGCGCGACCGTCGCGTTGGTCCGTCCCGATCGCTACGTCCATGCGCTGGCGGCCGGCACCGCCGATCTGCAGGAGGCCACCCGCGCGCTGGCCGGCCGGGTGCTGGGTGCCGGGGTCACGGCATGAGCCACTTGCGGGAGTACGCCGCCGGTATGCAGTGGGGCGAAGGGCCGCGCTGGCACGACGGTGCCCTCTGGCTCTCCGACACCCAAGGGTCGCGTCTGTGGACCGACGCCGGCGGCTCCTGGACGCCTACCGAGACCTCTCCTGTGTCGAACGGGCTCTGGTTCCTGCCTGACGGCCGGCTCGTCGGTGCGCTCATGTCCGCAGGCCGACTCGGCGTATGGACCGGTGCGGAATGGTCGACGTACGCCGACCTCGGCCATCTCGGCGTGGGACCGCTGGGCGACGTCGTGGGCGATGACGCCGGCAACCTGTACGTGGACGACGTCGGCTTCGACGCCGCGGCGGGAGAGGCGCCGCGTCCGGGGCGGATCATCCTGGTCCGCCCGGACGGATCAGCATCGGTGGCCGCGGAGCAGGTCGTGTTCCCCAACGGCATGGCGCTGGTCGACGGCGCCCGGACCCTCGTGGTCGCCGAGACGCTACGGCAGCGGCTCACCGCCTTCGCGGTGGACGAAGACGGCTCGCTCGGCGCTCCGCGGCCGTACGCCGACATCGCGGCCCTGGTAGGGCCGGACGCCCGTCCGGACGGTATCTGGCCCGCCGCCGGCGGCGGTGTGTGGGTGGCGACCACGTCGGGGTGCCGCGTCGTCCACGTCCGGGCCGGCGAATTGGTGGAGTCCATCGACGCATCGCCGGAACTGCCCATCGCCTGCTGCCTCGACGACGCCGGCGACCTGCTCATCACGCTCGCCGACACCGGCGGGCGCCCGCTCATGGAGGCGATCGCTGCCGGAAAGGTGCGCACCCGCGTGGTGCTCGCCGCGCTCCGAGCAGCTCCCCGGCCGCATATCCACCGGATCGAGGAACAGGAAGAACCCACATGAACACGTCCTTCGCCGGGCAGCGCCGGTCGGTTCGGAGCGTCGCCGCCGGGCTCGGCCTGGCGGCCGGGCTCGCTGTCAGCGCCTGCGGTGTCTCCGGGGCGGCATCGGATGCCTCGGGTACCGCCACTTCCGGCGTCGCCAAGGCCGCCAAGGCTCATCTGGAGAAGCTGTCGCAGCCCGTCTCGGGAGCGCCGGACCTCGGCGATCCCGTCGACACCTCCAAGGTCGCCGGCAAGACCGTCTTCTACGTACCGATCGCGCTCAAGGCCGGCCACTTCCCCTTCGTGCAGAAGAACCTCCAGGAGGCATTGGCCAAGGTCGGCGCCGACCTCCACACCTGCGATGGCCAGGGCAACCCGAGCGGGTTCGGTGCCTGCCTGGACCAGGCGGTGCAGCAGAGGCCGGCGGCCGTCATCACCGACTACATCCCCTACGAGCTGGCATCGACGGCCTTCGAGAAACTGCGCTCGGCCGGCGTCCCGGTCTTCATCGCGGGCGCCAAGCAACCGCAGGGAGTCGCGACGTCCAAGGCGTTCGCGTTCGGCGATCCCGAGAACTACGGCTTCAACGCGGTGGAGGGCGAAGCGGACGCCGTGATCGCCGACTCCGACGGAAAGGCGCACGTGCTCTTCCTTCAGTTGAACGCATCGACTGCGATCGAGGCGCAAGGGCAGCACACCATCGACTATTTCAAGAGGGCCTGCCCGCACTGCGTCCTCACAGTGAAAGGCGTCAACCTCGGCATCATGAGCAACATCCCGTCGCTCGTGAGCAGCGCCCTGGTCCGCGACCCCGGCATCGGCTATGTGGTCCCCCAGACCGACACCTACCTCGCAGCGGCGGTCTCCGGTGTCCAGGCCGCCGGCAAGACCCGTTCGATCAAGATCTCCAGCAGCGGAGACGTACTGGCTTCGGTACAGCAGGTGAAATCGAACCCGCAACTGCTCGCAATGGCGGGTACCAACCCGCCGTACCTGGCCTGGACAATGGCCGACTCGGTGTTCCGCATGGTGGCCGGACAGGCGCCGCCCGAGACGTACCCGGTCCTCAACCGCGTGTTCACCAAGCAGAACGTCAACAGCCTCGACCTGACCACAGCGGCCGAAGCCGGCGGCCAGTGGTTCGGCTCCACCGGCTACAAGCAGGCCTTCGCGAACCTGTGGAGCGCGAAGTGACGTCGGCGGCCGCGCCACTCGAACTGCGTTCGCTCAGCAAGTCCTTCGGCACCGTCAAAGCCCTGCACCGGGTCGACCTCACGGTACGGCGAGGCGAGATCCACGGCGTCGTCGGCCAGAACGGCTCTGGCAAGTCGACGCTCGTGAAGGTCCTGGCGGGTCTCCACACCCCCGACCGCGGCAGCCGGATCGTCGTGGAGGGCAGGCGGCTCAGCTCGCCGACGCGGCTGCGCGACCTGCGCGAGGCCGGGATCACGATCGTGCACCAGGACCTCGGCCTGGTGCCCGGCAAGTCGGTGGCCGAGAACATCGCGGTGGGCGGCTTCCGGACCCGCGGCTGGGCCCGGCTGATCGACTGGCGGCGTGAAGAGCGCATCGCCGCCGAGATCCTGGAACGGCTCGAAGCCCGTTCCATCAGGCCCTCGGCGATGGTGGGCGGCCTCGGGCCGGCCGACCGCTCGATCGTGGCGATCGCCCGGGCTCTGCGCAACCAGCGCGAGGGCGGCGGCGTGATGGTCCTGGACGAGGCCACCAGGGCGTTGCCGAAGGACGCGCTGGAGGACTTCTACCGCACGCTGCGCGGCGTGGTCGCCGCCGGAGGATCGGCGCTGCTGATCTCGCACAACCTCGAGGAGGTGATGCTGCTCACCGACCGGGTGACGGTGCTGCGCGACGGCGCCGTGGTGGACGGCGCCGTGGAGACGGCGTCCACCACCGAGCGCGAGCTCGCCCGCAGGATGCTGGGCCGCGACGTCGAGCGGCGGCTGCACACCCGCGCCGCGATCACGGATGGACCAGCGCCCGTGCAGATCAGCGGAGTGACCGGCACGGTGGTGCGCGAACTCGACCTCGACGTCCGCCCCGGCGAGGTGCTCGGGGTGACGGGCGTCGCGGGATCCGGGTGGGACGAGCTGCCCTACCTGATCAGCGGTGCCCGCGGCCACGCCGCCGGATCGGTCCGGCTGGGCGCACGGCGGCTGGACCTGCGCGGCGCGACCAGCAGGCGCTGCATCGATGCCGGAATCGCGTTCGTTCCCGAACACCGGATCGACGACGGGCTCGCCCTCGCGCTCTCGGTGACCGAGAACATCACCCTGCCGAGGGTGAAGCAGAAGGGCCGCCCCTGGTGGAGCGGCCTGACCTGGCAACGCCGCGAAGCCGACCGGGTCATCGAGCGGCTGGGGGTGCGCCCTCCGGAACGTGCCAAGCCGGTCGGGCAGCTCAGCGGCGGCAACCAGCAGAAGGTCATGCTCGGCAAGTGGCTCGCCGGCCGGCCGCGCCTGCTGGTGCTGCACGAGCCGACGCAGGCCGTCGACATCGGGGCGCGCGAGGACATCCTGCACGCCATCTCCACCACGGCCGAGGACGGGGTCGCCGTTCTCCTCGCCTCCATCCAGCCGGCCGACCTCGCGGCGGTCTGCGACCGCGTCCTGGTGTTCGCCGCCGGCCGCGTCGTCGCAGAGCTGCTCCGGCCCGACGAGGACGCGATCGTCGAGGCCGTCTACGCCGGCCGCCTCGGCACCGCCCCGCCGCCCAGAAAGGCGTGACCATGCCGCAGACCAACGTCCGGGTCCGCAGACCCCGCGCAGAATCCGTTCTGGTCCTCACCCGGGAGGCCTTCGACTGGCGGCGTTTTACCAGCAGATACGCCATCGTCGGCTTTTGGGCTTTGATGTGCGCCCTGTACGCCGTCCTGATGCCCGGCAAGTTCCTGCAGGCGAGCACCTTCCACAGCATCTTCGCCTCCCAGCAGGCGCTGGTCTTCCTGGCGCTCGCCGCGATGATGACGTTCGTCGTGGGCGAACTGGACCTGTCCATCGCCTCCACGATGGGCCTCTCCGCGACCCTCGTGCCCGTGCTGGCCGTGCTGCACCACTGGAACCTCCCCCTCGCCTGCGTGGTGGCCGTCCTGTGCGCCTCGCTCTCCGGCCTGGTCAACGGCCTGCTGATCGTCAAGGTCGGCGTCCAGGCACTGATCGTGACGCTCGGCAGCTCCACCCTGCTGCTCGGCCTGGCCTCACTCGCCTCCTCCCAGACCACCGTCTCCGGTCTCTCGGTGAGGTTCAGCGACCTCGCGCTCTACGAGATCTTCGGCCTGCCGGTCGGCTTCTACTACGGTGTCGCGCTCGCGCTGGTGATCGGGTACGTCCTCACCTTCACACCGCTGGGCCGCCACATGACCTTCGTCGGCGCCAACCGCGAGGTGGCCAGGCTGGCCGGCGTCCCCGTCGACGCCATCCGGATCGGCTCCTTCGTCACCGGCAGCACCCTCGCCGGCCTCGGCGGCGTCGTACTGGTCGCCTCGATCGGCGGCTTCGACTCCACATCCTCCGGCACCTACCTGCTGCCGGCGTTCGCCGCGGTGTTCCTCGGCACGGCGGCGGTCCGTCCGGGCCGGTTCAACCCGATCGGCACGCTCGTGGCCATCTACTTCCTCGCCACCGGCATCCTCGGCCTCCAACTGCTCGGCTACAGCGGCTGGATCGAGAACGTCTTCTACGGCACCGCCCTGGTCGTCGCGGTCTCGCTGGCCACCATCGTCCGACGCCGTACCGCCTCCAACTGACCTCCGCCGAAAGGAGCATCGTCAATGACCTATATCGCGCTCGAAGAGGCGTTCGCGATTCCCGACCTGGCCGCACGCCAGCCCGCCGCCGAAATGCGCATCCGGGTGACGAGCGAATACGCCCAGATGTGCGGTCGCACACTCGTCGACTTCGAGCGGCACCGGCTGCCCGACATGGACGCCCACGGCATCGACGTCCAGGTGCTGTCGCTGACCGTCCCGGGCATCCAGGCCGACACCGATCCCACCGCGGCGCGAGACAACGCCCGTTTCGCCAACGACTTCCTCGCGGAGGTGGTGGCCGCCCACCCGACCCGATTCCAGGGGTTCGCCGCACTGCCGACCCAGGATCCCGACGCGGCCGTGGCCGAGTTGACCCGCGCGGTCCGCGAGCTCGGATTCCGCGGCGCGCTGGTCAATGACCACACCCACGGCCGCTACCTGGACGACCCCGCCTACGACGAGCTCTGGAGCGCCTTCGAGGAACTCGGGGTGCCGCTCTACCTGCACCCCGGCTCCGTACCGCTCGACGACTGGCGGGTCATGGCCGGCCGACCGGAGATGTACGGCGCCAGCTGGAGCTGGCAGGCCGAGACCGGTGGCCACGCCATGCGGCTGGTGTACGCCGGCGTCTTCGACCGGCACCCGGAGGCGACACTGATCCTCGGTCACCTCGGCGAGTTCCTGCCGTTCCAGAAATCGCGTCTCGACAGCCGCTACGCCACCCTGAGCGTGGAGAAACCGCTGGAACGGACACCCTCGGCCTATATCGGGAGCAACATCCTCCTGACGACGAGCGGTGTCCTCGCACCGGAAGCGGTTCAGGCGGCGGTCCTGACGGCCGGCGAGGACGCCGTCATGTTCTCGATCGACTACCCCTTCGAGGACACCGCGGCCGCGGTCGCCTCCGTGGACAAGGCCGATCTGCCCGCCGCCGTGAAGGAGAAGATCGCCCACCTGAACGCCCGTCGCGTTCTGGGACTGGACGGAGGAAAGGCATGATCGATCTTTCGGGAAAGGCGGGACTGGTCACCGGCGCCGGCAGCGGCATCGGCCGCGCCACGGCACTCGCGCTCGCCGAGAACGGTGCCGCGGTCGCCGTACTCGACATCGACGAGAGCACGGCCGCCGAGACCGCCGAGATGATCGAGAAGGCCGGCGGGAAAGCCACGGCCGCCACCATCGACATCGCCGACGAACCCTCCGTGCAGGCGGCCGTCGAACGCACCGTCACGGCCTACGGCCACCTCCACTTCGCCGTCAACAACGCCGGAATGTCGTCCCGTCGGCTGCTCGACCAGATGACCCTGGACGAGTTCGAGCGGGTCGTCCGCGTCAACCTGTCGGGCACCTTCCTGTGCATGAAGTACGAACTGCCCCTGCTCAAAGGCGGCGGCGCGATCGTGAACATCGCCTCCAACGGAGGCCTCGCCGCGATCCCCAACGCCCCCGCGTACGTCGCCGCCAAGCACGGCATCGTCGGGCTCACCAAGGTCGCCGCGGTCGACTACGCGCCCGACGGCATCCGGGTCAACGCCGTCTGCCCCGGCCCGACCCTGACTCCCGGATTCGAGAAATGGGCCGCCGGGACCGACATCATCGCGCGGCAGGCGGCGGTCACCCCGCTCGGACGGCTGGCCGAGCCCGAGGAGGTGGCGGCCGCGGCGGTCTGGCTCTGTTCGGACGCCGCGACCTACGTCACCGGGATCGCGATGTCGATCGACGGCGGGCGACGCGCCTGACCCGGGAACTCGTCCGTACCGGTCTCGCAGCCTCACGGCCGGGAGAGTCGGTCCGTTATGGCGTTCTCGGGTCTGCATCGATATCGCTGGGAAACGCAAAAAGGGGGAAGGGCCGGCGAGAGATCGCCGGAGCATGAGCGGAGCGATCACCGAAAGCTGGTATCGACTGTTCCTGCGGGCGTTCCCGCCCGGTCACCGCGCCGAGTACGGCGCCGAGATGATCGACGCTCTGCCGAACGGCACCGCCCGCCGCGCCCCCTCGCTGCGGGAGACGGCCGGGCCGCTCACCGCCGGCTTCGCCGCCCGGACCCGTGCGGCCATCGCCGCGCCGTGGTGGGCCGACGGGCTGCAACCCGGCTTGCTGATGCTGGCCCTGGCGGATCAACCCGCCGGCGAACGCGCAGGACACCGGCTACTGGTTGACCCTCATCGGGCTCCTGCTCGCCATGATCGCGACAGCATGGCAACCCCGACCCCTCCCCGAGCGTCACCATCCGCAATAGCCGAACCGCCGGACGCACAGCCACCGTTGACGGAACTCATCGACATCCCGGAGGCGACAAGGACGCCGACGTTGCCGCAACCGGTGAACAGACGTTCCCGCCTATGACGGCCACACTCACCCTTATCCGGTGGGCCGGGGTCGGGCGTGCGGACCATGGGTCCTCGTAGCCGCCGGGGTCAACGGCGGCTATCTGACGGACCCGGACGCGGAAACGCCCGCCGATTCGCTGTCGGCGGGCGTTCCCAGTTCGCTTCGAGGCGTGGGTGTTCAGCCCGTCGGCTCGGTCTGCTTGCGGTCGAAGACCTCGGCGAGGAGCTTCTGCGTCGCCTGCTGGAATGCCGCGCCCATCGACAGGTCAGCGTCGTCGACATAGTTCAGCGCGGCGGTCAGGGTGGTGCTGCCGTCGGGGGTGCTGTACATCAGCGCCGCGTGGCCTGCGATGCCGCCGTTGTGGGTGATGACGGTGACGCCGCCGTCGGTCTTCTGCACGAAGACGCCCAGGCCGTAGCCGGCCTTGGGCTCGGGGGTGCACATCTCGGCCAGCAGCGGGGCGGGCAGGAGCCTGCCGCCCAGCAGTGCGGAGAGAAAGGTGTGCAGGTCCCGGGTGGTGGAGATCATGTCGCCGCCGCTGGAGATCCAGGAGGGGTTCTGCCGGGTGATGTCGACCGTCTTGTCCTGGCCGGCGTCCTGGTAGCGGTAGTAGGCGTGTGCGTGCGGCTCGGGGATGTCGGGGCGGGTCTCGGGCAGCACGGTGCCGGCCAGCCCGAGCGGTTCCAGGATCCGCCGCCGCATCTCCTCAGCGAGCGGGCGCCCGGTGACCTGCTCGATCAGCAGCCTGGCCAGCACGTAGTTGGTGTTGGAGTAGCTCCAATCCGTGCCGGGCTCGAACCGCGCGGGCTTGGACAGCGCCAGCCGGACCAGTTCCTGCGGCCGGTAGGTCGTGAAGCGGTTCTCCACCCACTCGCGGCCCTGCCAGGCGATGCCCGGCGCGACCGTCCCGTCGTCGAAGTACTCGCCGGTGAAGTTGAAGATCCCGCTGGTGTGCTGCAGCAGCATCCGGACGGTGATCCGCCGGTCCAGCTCGAACTCGGGCAGGTGGTCGGCGGCCGGGTCGTCCAGCCCGATCGTGCCGTCGGCGACCAGTTGCAGCACCAGGACCGCGGTGAAGGTCTTGGTGTTGCTGCCGATCCGGATGCGGCCGTCGACCGGCGGTTCGGCGGCCCGGCCCAGCTCGCGCACTCCGGCGCTGCCGGCCCACTCGCCGCCGTTCTCGTCGTGCACCCGCAGCTGCACTCCGACGAAGCCGGAATCGACGATTTCCTGGATGGTCTTCTGCAGGTCCGGACGCTCCTGCCGTCCGGCGGCGGTCGTCGGTGCGGTGATGGTCATGGTGGTGCGCTCCTTATCGGTTGCGTTGGTTGTGGGTGAGGTCGAGGCGGTACTCGTGCGTGCGGTGGTGCAGCCGGAATCCCAGTTGGCGGTTGACGGCCAGCAGGGTGGTCTGGTGACCGGGGACGTTGGTGGCGACCTGCGTGATGTGCGGGTAGCGGTCGTAGAGCAGGCGCAGCATGGCGGCCTTGGCCCACAGGTCCAGTCCCATGGCGTGATGGCCGCCGGCCGGTGGACGGTCGAACTGGGTCGCGCGAGGCCCGCTGCCCTGGGGGACCACCACCTCGGTGCAGCCGACGACTTCGCGGTCGTGCCGGGCGGTGATGGTGAGCAGCACGTCGCCGACGACGGCGTGCTCGCGGCCGTGCGGCGCGGGCCGAGCCGTCTCGGCGAGCCGGTAGCCCGGGTACTCGGCCGCGACCATCTCGTCCAGCCAGCCCGGATGCATGTCGCGCAGCGACAGCAGCAGGTGGTGCAGGGTACGCACGCGGGTCATGCCGTGCCGCAGGCAGAAGGCGTCGCCGGCCCCGGCCACGGGCACGGCCGCGATGAGCCCGTGCAAGCCGCGGGCGCGCGCCTCGGCGGCAAGCGCGGTCACCAGCCGGCCGCCGACGCCGCGGAGCCGGTGGGCCGGGTGGACGTGCACCTGCGCGCGCCCGGTGGTGACGGTGCCCGTGGAGGGCGGGCGCAGCAGCGCCAGCCCCACCGTCCGGTCTCCGATGGCGGCCGTCCAGACGACGCTCGCTCCGGTGGTCAGGCAGTCGAGGAGCCGGTCGGGGGCCGGGGCCTCGGTGGCGGGCGAGTCCTCGACCATGGACGCGGCGACCACCGCGTGCCAGGCCCGCACGCGCGGCCCGTCCGGGTCCTCCCGTGCCGGTTCGACCCGGGTGACGCGCACTCGCCTCGGCCAGGCCCGCGCCCCGTCAGCGGCCTTCATCATGTCCACTCCGTAGTCGCCGCGGCCCCGCGGGGCCAGTGGTCAGCGCGTTGGAGCGCCGGACAACAGGCTGGCCGGACGGCGGCGGCCGAACAACGACGATGTCGGCAAGGCAGCGTTGCGCGGCGGGTCAACAATGCGCTTTGTGTCAACGCAGCGGTGACCGATAGGTTGAGGATCAAGGGGATCATGGAGCTTCGTGACATCGAGATCTTCCTGGCGCTGGCCGAGGAGCTGCACTTCGGTCGAACGGCGGAGAGGCTGCGCATCACCCCGTCCCGGGTCAGCCACGTCATCAAGAAGCTCGAACGCCGTATCGGCGGGCCGCTGTTCGAACGCACCAGCAGGACCGTCCGGCTGACGCAGGTCGGCGAGCGGCTCAGAGCCGACCTCCACCCGCACTACCAGGGGCTGAGGGAGGGCATCCAGCGGGCCGCGCTCGCCGCCCGGCAGAAGACCGAGGTGCTGCGGATCGGCATGATGGCCGGCGGCAACGCCCAGGACCTCGGCCCGCTCCTGGAGGCCTTCGCCGACCGGAACCCCGGCACCGAACTGCAGATCCGCAGCATGGCCTTCGGTGACCCGTTCGGACCGCTGCGCAACGACGAGGTCGACGTCGCGGTCCTCTGGCTTCCCGTCAGCGAACCCGACCTGACGGTCGGACCCGTCCTCTACACGGAGCCGATCGTCCTCTGCGTCCGTGCCGACCATCTCCTCGCGGGACGGGAGTCGGTCTCCTACGAGGACCTCGCCGACCAGGTCGTCATCGACACGCCCATGCCCCGGTACCGCAACGAGGCGATGCTCCCCTCCCGCACGCCCAGCGGCCGCCCTATCCCGGTGGGACCCAAGGTCGGCGACATGCTCGAGCTGATCGCGGTGGTCGCCTCCGGCGAGGCGGTGACCCCCATGCACGCCCAGGCCATGCGCTATTTCAACCGGCCCGACATCGCCTACGTCCCCATCCGCGACGCGCCCCTGGCCCAATGGGCGCTCATCTGGCGCACCGACACCGACACCGGCACCGACACCGTCGCCCGCTTCGCCCAGGTCGCCACCGACCTCGGCCCCCTGTCACTGTAGGCGCGGCAGTTCGGTCGGGGATGTTGCTCGACGTCCAATGCGACGAGCATTCGTGATCAAGGCTGAAAGTACTGGTAGCCGTACCTGGCGGTGTGCGGGAAGCTCCCGGCATTCAGAGCTGCGGCGACTTGGCCGATGTGACCGGCCGGCAGAGTCACGGATGCCGGGCCGCCTGCTGCCCAGAGTGACCACGCCCGGCGATCCCATCGCCGACACCAGCGCTGCCTCCGATGTCGTGGAAGCCGACGCTGTGACACGGGCGTGGGCGGAGGCGGGCGAGTACGGGGCTGGTGGCGATCGGGGGTCAGCCCGTCGACCTGCTCGGAGAAGATCTCCCGTCCGCATACCGCCAGCAGGCATCGTCGCCCGCCGGGGAATGCAGCACAATTGACTCCACGGCCAGTTATGCGATCGCGATCAGGGAACCCCGCGACAACCCGAAGCCGCCGAAGCCGCCAGATCGGTGGTGGATGGTATGCGATCATGGCCTCCGTGAACGTCCTCGGATTGTTGACTCGGCCGACCTCGGCCGTCGCTCGGCAGAGCTCAGCGCATCGACGACTTATGCGCGAGAGGGCCTGTTCCAGGAATTCCCATGGACAGTGAGCTGGTCTTCCGAATCGACGCCTCCATCGGACCTGCGAAGCCGTCGTTCCTTGTGGGAGATCCGACCGGTTGGACGAAGGAGGCGCTCGATGCCTTCATCAGAGACGCCCGGGACCGCTCGCAAGTCTTCTCCTGGGCGCCGGATCACCGGACGCTGGCCGTCCATTGCACGGAGAACCCCCGGCTGTCCCTGACAATCGAATGTTGGGAAGCTGCCCCGCCCGACCACAAGACCGTCGCGTGGCAGGAGGAGTCCGCCACCGTCTGGGACCGATTGGATGAACTCTCCGTCTCCGAAACCGGCACTGGTCGCTGGCCTCTCGCGCCGATCACATTCAACTGGTTGCCACCGGGCCCTTTCCATGTGCGCTGCCGCGTGAACGGCCGCGAGCATTTCAACGAGTTCATGGGCAGCGACATGGACGACGACGAGTTCGACGACTACTTCCTGCGGCATCCGGAGCGATACCTGCTTCAGATCTGGCCAACGGACCCCGAAACAGACTGACGGCCCCGCGGAACCCAACCAAAGGGCCGCCAGTGAGAGGCGTCGTCGCTGAGAGCAGGCCACCAGCAAATCGGGAGGCGGGACGGGGCGTCCCGTTGGACTCAGGTTGGGGGCCGCTGTACCGGGATCTGATCGGGGAGGCGCAGCACCATCCCGAGGTCGCCGCCGCCCTCAACCAGCGCTCCGCCTGCGCCTGCATTCCTTACTCCTGCTGGTGAAAACCGGTTCGCCAGGAGGGGTGGCGGGGCTGCCATCCCAGTGCGGTGGCTTTGTGGTTGCGGGCGCCGCGTTCCCATCCGGCGCGGCCGTGGCCGGGAGCGGGCGCCGGTTCGTCGAGGGCGGTGGCCAGTGCGGGGACCCAGGCGCGGGCGGGGGCGGGTTCGTGGTCGACGATGTTGACGGGGCCGTTGGGCCAGGTCAGGGCGAGCAGGGCGGCGTGGGCGGCGTCCTGGACGTGGACGAAAGAGGTCACGGCGTCATTGGCGAGCAGTTCACCGGCTCGCAGTCGTGCGGCGATGAGGCCCTGGGGGGCGTACCAGGTACCGGGGCCGTACAGGGTGCCGTAGCGCAGGATGACGTGGTCGCTGATCTCGGCGGCCGTGGTCTCCAGTGCGTGGATTCCGCCGATGGTGGTGGCGCGTGGTGGTGGCGCGGACAGGTCGAGCGGGACGGATTCGTCGGCGGGCAGGTCGCCGGGCTCGTAGGCCCAGGCGATCGATTGGCCGACGATGCGGCCGACGCCGGCCTTGCGGGCGGCGTCGACCAGGTTGCGGGTGCCGTCGCGGCGGATACGGGCGTTGTCGGCCGGGCTGCCGTCGCCGAGCGCGGTGAGTTGGTGGATGAGGGCGTCGGGTGCCGTGGTGAGCAGCGCGTCGGTGACGGCCTCTCGGTCGAAGACGTCGAGGGCGATGCCGGTGGCGCCGGCGGCGCCGAGACGGGCTGCGCCTCGGGTGGTACGGGAGGTGCCGGTGACCTGGTGGCCCGCCTGCAGCAGGAGCGGGACCAGGGCGCGGCCGATGACGCCGGTCGCTCCGGCGAGGAAGACGCGCATGTCAGGCCTCCGTTCGTGCGCGGCGGTCGCGGCGGGCGTCGAGTTCGTCGTCGCCGACCAGGGTGAGCATGGGCAGGCCCGGCGCGCCGATCATCACGACGAGCAGGCGGGTCCAGGCGGCCGGGAGGTTGTTGGCGGCCTGATAGTGGATGACGTCGCCGCCCGGTTCCCAGAACGCCTCGCCGGCGCGGATCACCCGGGGCGGTTCTCCCTCCAGTTCGAAGAGCAGTTCGCCTTCGAGGAGATAACCGAAGACCGGGCCGGAGTGGCGGTGGGGCGGGGTGCCCGGGTCGCCGGGCGGCAGTTCGAGCGTCGCCGTCATCACCTCGGCGCCGTCGGGGATGAACGGCGGCACCTGATGCAGCAGGGTCGTCAGAGTCGTGGAGCTCATGGTTCCTACCTGTGAGAGGTTCGGGCCGTGCGGTTCAGGAAGACGAAGACGAGGGCGGCACCGAGCAGTACGACGCAGGCGTCCACGAGCAGGCCGGTGCGGATGCCGGTCAGGGTGTCGTGCGCCGAGTCGATCCGGGCGGTGGCGATCGCGCTGATGACCGGGATGCCCACGGTGATGCCGACCTGCTGGGTCATCGAGGCCAGTCCGCTGGCCAGGCCCTGTTCGGAGTCGGGCAGGCCGGAGGTGGCGGTCACCATGTAGGAGACGACGGCGCCGATATGGCCGAAGGCGCCGACCGAACTGGCCGCCAGGAAGAGCACCAGTCCGCTGGTGTGGGCGTCCATCGCGAGCAGCGGCACGGTGGCCAGGCCCTGGACGAGCAGGCCGAGCCACAGCGCGGTGCGGCTGCCGAGCCTGCCGATCACGCGTGGTGCCGCCAGGCCGCCGGCGAAGGCGGCGACGCCCATGGCGGCGAAGGCGAAGCCAGTGGCGATCGGCGAGTAGCCCAGCACGTCCTGCAGGTAGAGGGTGGCCAGGAAGATGACCGAGCTCTCCATCGTGAAGGTGATCAGCCCGCCGACGTTGCCCCAGCTGACGGTGCGGAGGGTCAGCACCCGCATCGGGACCAGCGGAGCGGCCGCGCGCAGCTCGATCCGCCAGAACGCGAGCAGCAGCGCCGCGGCGGCGGCCAGCGCCGCCATGGTTCCCGGGGCCGTCCAGCCGTACCGGCCGGCCGAACTGACCCCGAACACCAGCGCGAACAGCCCGCCGGTGACCGTGGCGGCGCCGGGCAGGTCCAGCCGGGTGCGCTCGCCCCGGCTCTCAGCGATCACTCGGGGCACGGCGAGCACCATGACGACGGCCACCGGCACATTGATGAAGAACGCCCAGCGCCAGCTCAGCAGCGAGGTGAGCGTTCCGCCGAACACCGCGCCCAGAGTGAACCCGGTGGACAGCAGGGTGCCGTTGAGCCCCAGCGCCCGGTCCCGCAGCGGCCCCTCAGGGAAGGACGTGGTGAGAAGCGCCAGCGCCGCCGGCGTCGCCAGGGCCGTCGCCAGCCCCTGCACGACGCGCGCCGCCAGCAGCACCGACGGCGAGGTCGCCAGGCCGCCGGCCAGTGACCCGGCTCCCAGCAGGACCATTCCGGCCAGGAACAGGCGCCGCCGTCCGGCCAGGTCGGCGATCCGGCCGAACAGCAGCGTGAGGCCGGCCGCGGGCAGCATCATCGCGGTCCCGATCCACTGCAGGTTGCCCAGGCTGAAGCCCAGGCCCTCACCGATGGTGGGCAGCGCGACGTTGAGGATCGAGAAGTCCACCGACATCATGAACTGCGAGCCCAGCAGCACCACCAGGATGAGCTGCTGCCGCCGGGTCATCCGCGGCCGGGCCTCGACGGCGGCCCCGGGCTGCGCCGTGGGCGCGCCGGCCGGTGGGGGTGGGACTTCGGTAAGTGCGGTCATCGTCGAACGTCCGATCGTTCTGGTTGGAAGGCAGGGGTCATGGACCCGAGACCCCTGGGGGATCCGGGTCGGGGTCGGACGGGCCTTTCGGCGGGTGAGAGAGAGCGGCGGCTGAGCGGGCCCGGAGCAGGGCCGGCTGCGCATCGGCGCGTGGAGCGGAGGGACCGCGGGGCGCCCGGCGGCCGCGAAAAGGGTCTTACGAGCGGGTCAGGGCCGGCCGGTGTCGGCGGCCCTGGTCCGGCCTCACTTGTCGATCGCGAGCTTCCCGGCGACGCCGAAGCTGTCGGCCGGGGTCTCCTCGATGAAGACCATGACCGTCTCGGCCGGGATCCCGTACGTCTCGACGAACGCGTCGGTGATCTTGCCGATCAGTTCCCGCTTCAACTCGACGCTGCGGGGACCCTGCTGAACGGTGACGGCGGGCATGAGCCGCTCCTTCTGGCTGCGCTTTTCGGACCTGTCCAGACTCGTTGACCGGGATGTCCGCATCAAGCGTGGCCTGTGGCACGATCGGTGAACCGGACTCACCGATGGGGGGCGGGCGGATGGAGCGCCACGAGATCGAGACCTTCCTGACGCTCGCCGAGGAACTGCATTTCAGGAAGACCTCCGAACGCCTGGCACTGGCGCAGGGCCGCGTCAGCCAGATCGTCAAGAAACTGGAGCGCCAGATCGGCGTGCCGCTGTTCGAGCGCACCAGCCGCCGGGTGGCGCTCACCCCGGCGGGCCGCGCGTTCTACAACGATCTGAAACCCGCCTACGACCAGGTCCTGGAGGCCGTCTCCACAGCGGTCGCGGCCGGTCGCGGCATCGCCGGCACCCTACGCGTCGGCTACTCCACCCCCTGGTGCGGCGACCTGGTGGTCCGCGCCGGGGACGCCTTCCGCGCCGCCCACCCCGGCTGCGAGGTCCACTTCCGGGAGATTCAGCTCAACGACCCCTATGGCCCGCTCCGGGCCGGCGACGTTGACCTCCAACTCACCGAGTTCCCCGTCGACGAGCCGGACCTCGCCGCCGGGCCGGTGATCATCTCCGAACCCCGGGCCCTGATCGTCCCAGCGAACCACCCCTACGCCCGCCGCGAGACCGTGTCACTGGAAGACCTGGCCGCGATCCCCCTCGTGCCCATCGCCAACGCCCCCGACCACTGGCTGGACCACCACTACCCCTCCCACACCCCCTCGGGCAGGGAAATTCCGCGCGCCCCGGCAGCCACCTACTGGCAGGAAACCCTGACCCTCGTCGCCGGCGGCCACGGCGCGGCCCCGGCCGCTGCCCGCGCCGAGCGCTACCACGGCCGCCCCGGAGTGGCCTTCGTGCCCTTCAGCGACGCACCACCCATCCAATACGGACTCATCTGGTCCGCCACCGGCCACAACGCCCGAGCCCGCTCCTTCATCGAAACCATCGTCCGAACGCCGAGCGCGTAACGGCTCCAGGGACGCCCGGACTATCGGGTGGAAGATGATCTTGATCAGCGTGGAATCCAGCGGGACGCTTTGTCGTTTCCGAGGCCAGTCTTCTGACCGCAGAGTCCGGGCGCGCCGCGCAGCGGGGGGCGAGAACCGTGGCGGGCCAGGTGCTGATCTTGCGCTCGTTGGCGTAGGCCAGATGGAAGGCCGGCAGGAGGCTTGGCGGCTATGCCCCGGACGCGGCGGTTGCCGCCGTGCTCGATGCCTTCGTAGGCGTCGCCGAGGGCGGCGTGCATGGTGGCGTGGGCTGCTGGACGGTGGTCGGCCGGGCGCAGTGCCTACAACGAGCGCGTGTGCCGCGGAGGGGTTGCCGTGGGTAGTGGCGTTCTCGTGGAGTTGGGCTGCGTCGCGGTGCTCGGCCGAACTCATGGGCGGGAGATCGTCGGTGCGTGGCGCCGGACCAGGGCCACGATCGACGGGGCGATCCTGAGCCGCGGCAGGACGTCCGGGCGGAAACAGTGCAGCATGATCCCTTCGGTCAGCGTCAGCGTGGACGGGTCACCGTTCCAGCGGCCGGCGAAGATCTGGACCGAGAAAGCCGAGGATTCGCCGCTCACGGCTTCTTCCACTGCGAACGGCTCCAGAACGGGGATGTGGAGCCCTGCCTCTTCTCGTAGTTCCCGCCGGATCGTCTCTTCGAGGGTGCGGTCGTCGGGTTCACGGTTGCCGCCGAGCAGGGACCACGCGCCGGGCTCGGCGATGCCCGGGATGTTGTCGCGCAGGTGCAGCAGATACTCGCCGCGGCCGTTGTAGATCAGCGCCGAGGCCGTTGACGCATTGGGATGATCTTGAAGGTTGCTGCCCTGCGTGCTGACCTACGCGGCAGCGCGGGCAGTACGAGGCCATCCACTTGGCCGGCGGCAACATTGTTAGTCCGGATCACAGGAGCGCCGCGATCTCCGGCCAGCAGTAGCAGACCTCGTCGGGTGGCACCTCACCGGCGAGGACTCCGCCGAGCGAGGTGTAGAGGCGGCGAGCGCGTTCGTTGACGGCCAGTACCCGGATCGCCAGCGAGCCGAACCCGTCGGCGGACAGGTCGGCTGCCGCCGCCCGCAGCAGGGCGCGGCCATGGCCTTGGCTCTGATGTCCGGGACGGACGGCGAGGGCGTAGATCTCAGCGTCATGGCCGAGTTCCGGATCCGCCGGACCGCCCATGACCAGACCGATGACCGTCCTGTCCGGCAGTTCGGCGACCCTGGTGTGGTGTGGCCGAGGTCGTTCGGCCGCCTCTCCGAGGAGATTCCTGCGCCAGTTGGCGGTGGATTGCTCACGGGTGACGTCGAACTCCTCGAACTCGGCGAACGCGGCACAGGTGACCTCGGCCATGACCTCGGCGTCGGGCGGGAGGGCGTACCGGATCGGCATAAGCGGAGCCGCCCCCAATGGTGCTCATCGTGAGGGATAGCCGGGCAGTTGTCTGCCGGCCTCGACCTCTAACGGTCAGTGAATCCGCGTATACCGCAGGGCGTCCGCTCGCGCAATACGATGGCGCTGACTCGCGAGGGGCCACGCCATGTCCGAGTTTTTGTTTTCCGTCTACGTCATGCTCGACGAGCTGAAGATGATCGAGGCGATCACCAGTGACCAGGTCGCCCGGGCACCGGGCAACCAGGGCATGCTCACGTTTGTCTTCGCTCACCCGAATTCGGTCGTGCTGCGCGACTTGAATGCGTCGGCGGCCTACATCGACATCCGCTCAGGCCTGGCGTGGAACCTCTTTGTCGTCGGCTACGCCCCGGGTCCGCACGGGCAGCCCGACCTGGTCTCCAAGCCGCAGGTGTTCGACGAGGTCAGGCGTACGATTCCCGCTCCATGGCGCTACTCAGGGCTCTGCGACCTCGTTTCGGTCATGGCCTACCAAGGGCATGCAGGCCTGATCGACTGGTCATCCATGCGGTCGGTGACCATCACCGGTCCCGACGGCGGCTACACCGACCGCAGCATCGGCGAGATCTCCGAGTTGATGGCCGACTGGCACGACGACCCTCCCGGCCTAGCCGACTACGCCGCCGGCGAACCCCCGGCAGCCAGGTCCCTGACCGTGTCCAGGCTGGCGCCCGCCCTGGGGTTCCTCGGCAACGCGGTCGGAGGCGGAGTCCTCGGCAACACCGTCTACGACCTGCTCAAGGCACTCCACTGACCGCATCGCGGTGACCTCGCCGTGCCCCAACTTCGGGGTCGCCGAGCTCGCTGCTCGCCGGTAGCGGGGTCGATCCGCATCGGAACCGTGATTCTTGATCGACGGCCTGGTGCTGGTCGCCCCCGGCCCGTCACGCGTTTTCCATCCCCTCCCGGGCACCACGGCATACTCGGTTACCTGTGGCAGGAGCCGACACGAGCCGGGGGAGCGATGCCGGGAGACGGCGCACCAGGGGACGCGGCGCCGGGGACGGTCGCGCAGCTGCTCGCCGCAGACGACCGGGAGTTGGAGGAGATCCTCGCCGCAGCGGACACCGCCGACCTGGCCATGCACGCCCCGCGCACCAGCCCCCCGCGGGTGCGCCGTCCCGCTCCGGGAACGTGCGAGATGGTCCTGCTGGGGTCGCTGGGCTGCCGCTACGGGATGCTCGCCGGCGGCGCCGGCGGCCACCTGGTCCGCACCGCGTCCGCCAGCGTCCTGGTGGACCCCGGGCCGGCCGCACTGCACCTGCTGCTCGGGCTGGCCGAGCGGGGGCTGTTTCACTGGAGCGAGCTGGACGCCATCTGCGTCACCCACTTCCACCCCGACCACTACACCGACCTGATCCCCTGCCTGGAAGGCATGGCCGGTGACCCCGCCGCCGGGCGCAAGCTGCTGGTGGCCAACCCGACTGCGGCCGACCGGTTCCGCGCGTTCTCGCCCTATCACGCGGGCGGCATGGCCGACCTGGTCACGCTTGCGCACCCGCGGACCGAAGGGGACGGCGAACCCTCGGTCAAGGTCGGCGACCTGACGATCCACGCCACCCCGGCCCTGCACACCGAGGAGACCGGCCGCACCCGCTCGGCGATCGGGCTGGCCTACCGGACGCCCGCCGGGGGGATCTGGTATACCTCCGACACCAGCCTCGCGGGCGGCCTGCTCGGCGAGGTCGCGGCGCTCGTACCCGAGGCGGCGCTTGTGATCGCGCATGCCGACGCCACCAACCTGCATCCCTCGCCCGAGCGGACCGCGGCCTGCCACCTTGAGACCCGAGACGTCCCGGCCATCGCCGCCGCGCTGCACCCAGGCCACGTCCTCATCCACCACTACGACGCCGCCTACGCCGCGCCCCGGTACCGCATCGCTCAGGCCGTCTGGCTGCAGCGCGAACTGGACCGGCGCGGCCTGCCCGCCCGCGTGCTGCCCTCGGCGGCCGGCATGCGCCTCACGCTCGCCGATGGCGGGCTGCGGCACCACCACGTCGACGTCACCGATGACGCCGGCGCCGCCGTCGCCGAGTATCTGCGGATCGCCTGACGTGTCGCGGTGTGCGGCTCGGTCCGCTCGTCAGCCGGGTTGAGCGCACGCCCGCGCCGTGCGGTCCACCGCTCCCACGACGGAGTGGAAGATGATCTTGCTTGGCGTGGAATCCAGCGCGGCGCTTTGTCGTTTCCGAGGCCGGTCTTCTGTGACCGCAGAGCCCGGGCGCGCCGGAGACCCCCTCGGGGCCAGCGTGCGGCGGTGTGCCCGGGCCGCGAGCGCCGCGCGTTCAGCCTGCTAGACGGAATCCCAGAATTGGCCGAGCTCCTTCGCGAACCAGTCGAGCCGGTCGGCGGCGTACGAGGCGCGCAGGTCCTTGACCAGCGGGTCGAGTAGCGCCCGGTCGCGGTCCGCGCCGAGATTCGCCATCAACTCGCTCTCGTTCTTGTACGTCGCGCCGAAGTTGGCGAGAACGGCGAACACTTCGAGGACGTCGCGCCAGAACACGGTGGCGTCGATGCCGGTGGCGCGCCAGTCGGTGCGGGTGAAGCGCAGCATGGCGGCGGAAGCATCGTCGCCGAGTGCGCCGTAGGAGTCGTCGCAGCGGTGGAAGGCCAGCGAAGCGGCGGTGAGTCCGGCCCGGCGGACGGCCAGCAGAACGGGTGGATCGTCGGCGTGCTCGGCCTCCAGTTCGTTCAGCGCGTCGAACAGGGGCCTGATGTTCTCCAAGGCCGAAATGCCCCAGCCCGGTGCTTCGAGGTCGAACGGAGTGGCCCCGGAAAGTCGTTGGTAGAACGGGCGCGGTGAGACCGGGTACAGATCCCAGCTGCCGAAGTGCGTCCGAAGGAGGTGGCGGTGGCTGGGGGTGTCGCGCATGGCGGGTGAATGGTCCTTGCTCCGGACGCCCGTGCCCTGCTTCACCTTCGACCGTGCCTTGGCCAGCGTCTTGCGGTCGGCGGCCAGACCACCGACGAGGTCTGCGGCGGTTTTCCCGGTGGCGGCGAGACGCTCCTTGAGGTCGACCAGGTGCGACCACATCCGTTCGGCGAAATTTCGGTTGGCGGGTTTCGCGTAGAGGCTCGCGTCGAGCTCGTCCCAGTCGCCGTTGTGGTCCGCGACGCACACGACGCCGAACCACAGGTCCCAGTACGTCCACTCGGCACCGAAGGCGGTTTTCCATGCTTCCGGCCCGTAGACGGTGGGCTTCTTCGTTTTCACTGGTGCACTCGGGGTTTTGTGCTCGGTGGCGAAGAAGTGAACGAGGGCGAGTCCGTCGGCATCGGCTCTGGACGAGCGGTACTTCTGGCCTCCTTTGACGGCCTCCCAGTGCGGGGCCGTGTTGCCGTAGGGGCCCTCGGAGTAGTCGAGGCGCCAGCCGTCGGGGAGGCCGGCGCAGAACGGCACGGCCAGCTCGGCGAGGTCCCGGCTGGGGCAGGTCGGTCCGTTGGGCCTCACCGACCAGCCGGGGCGCGGCCGCCCGCCGGGGGCGGGCATCGTCGTCTCGACGACGGCGCAGTGTCGCCGGTGCCGGGGCGTGGCGTCCGGCCGCGCCACCGGCCTGGCCGCCGCGATCTCCCGTTCGGCCAGTGCGCGGAACTCGGCGCGGGCGGCGTCCGGGTCGGCGCCGGACAGCAACCGGGCGGCGAGGTCGGCGACCGGCCAGGTCACGAGGGCGCCGGGGTCCGCGAGGTACACCCCGGCAGCGCGGACGCCGTAGAGGTCGCCGGTGTCGAGCCACGCGTGCGCGACGAGGTGCCGCAGCCGCCGGGCCACCTCGGCCGCGTCGCCGAGGCTGACCGCGACCAGCGTGTCGCCGATCATCAGGTCGCCCTCCGCCAGCCCGTGCACGAACACGGGCTCGGCGACGCCCCGCATGGCGCCCGGCCCGTCCAGCCGGTCACCGAGGGCGCGGGGCAACTTCCGGACGAGGCCGACCAGTTCGCGCACCTCGTCCTCGGGGACGCTCCGGTGGATCTGCTCGACGGTAGCGTCCGGCTCCGGCAGCACACCCGCCTCGAACCGGGCCAGCATCAGGCAGAGCCGGGCCAGCCCCGTCTCCGCGCCGCCGACCACGCCGACTGTCGAGTGCGCGGCGAAATAGCGCCGGACGCGGTCGATCAGCTCGGACAGGACCGCTTCCACCGGACCGGGCTTCGGCGGGCTGGACAACGCGGCGAACGCTTTCCTCAGGTCGCGCTCCCGGAGGTCGTCGACCCAACCGTGCGTGGTGGGCCGCAAATCGGCGGCCTTTTCCCGGAAGGGCGGGACCAGCTGCGCGTGCGACGCGTACCGTCGCGCCATGCGGTCCGCCCATCCGTCCCGAACGACCGCCTGCAGGCCGCGCAGCGCGCGATACGGAGGCACCTGCTGCACAAGAGCGCCCATGCGCAGGGCAAGTGCCCGCTCGGTGTATTCGCCGT
Organism: Actinomadura napierensis; assembly: GCF_039529375.1. Classification (NCBI taxonomy): domain Bacteria; kingdom Bacillati; phylum Actinomycetota; class Actinomycetes; order Streptosporangiales; family Thermomonosporaceae; genus Actinomadura; species Actinomadura napierensis. Next base: position 213,875 of record NZ_BAAAMR010000002.1, on the reverse strand, counting down.
GCGCTCTGCCGGAACCAGCCGGCAACCGTCCGGCAAGCGCAGGCGCCCCAGCGAAAGCACGTGCGCACCATTCGCCGACGGCACCGGCGTCCAATCCCACGGAGCCCACCATCGCGCACCTTTCCTGCAGTGACCGGGGACCATCGACCCTACGGCCTGTCCGGTAGGTCTGGGTGTTTCGTAGTTCCGGCGATGAGTTCGACCGGCACGCCGGGTCAGTCACAGAGCAACGAACCTACGGAGGGGACAATCCAATGGCCGAGCTGAACGCCGAACATGCCCGGCGAGCGATCGTCGAACACACCCGACGTCTGGCGGAGTCGGCCGCCGCGGCCGGGCCTGACGCCGTCGTGCCGACGACCCCGGAGTGGACCGTCACTGACCTGGTCGAGCATGTGGGCCAGACCCAGCACTGGGTCGCGGAGATCATCGAGCGGCGCATCACCGACCCCGCGCAGCTGCCCGCGGAGATGGCCGCTCTCCCCGCCGACCCCCGTGAGTGGCAGGCGTGGCTGTCGGAGTCCGCGCAGCGGGTCGCGAGCGCGTGCTCCGATGACTCGCTCGACGCGCCGGTGTTCAACCCGGCGGGGGACGAGCGGACCGGGACGCGATTCTGGATGTCCAGCATGCTCAACGAGGCGGTCGTCCACGGCTTCGACGCGGCCTCCGCGGCGGGCCGACCGGCCGACATCGACGCCGACATCGCAGCCGCGCTCATCGGCAACCACCTCGCGATGCTCACCTCCCCCACGTGGGAGATGCAACGGTCGGAGTCCGCCCACGCCATCCGGGGGACCGGGCAGACCCTGCAGTGGCTGGCCACCGACACCGCGGACGACGCGGGCGCCTGGTTCGTCGAACGGCGGCCTGACGGGGCGACGTGGCAGCCTGGAGCCCGGCAGGCCGATGTGACGGTGACCGGCCCGGCACGCTCGCTGCTGCTGGCCCTGACCCGGCGACTCCCTCTCACCGACCGCGAAGCCACCGGCATCAGCGTCGACGGCGACACGGGCCTCGTCCAACACTGGCTCGACAACACCGCCCACGTCAGCGGCTGACCGGTACCGAGGCGCCCGGCGTTCAGGGGGCGTCGCCGGCGAGCAGCCAGCGGAGGCGGGTCGTCAACTCCTCGATGACGGTGTCGGCCTGCCGGTCCCGGCTCGTGCGGACCCAGTCGTCGAGCCAGACCTGCAACGCCGAGACGATCATCCCGGCGGCCACGCGCGGGCGGATGTCGGGCAGCTCACCGGCGGCGATGGACGCCTCGACGCCGCCCGCGAGCGTGTCCAGCCCGGCGCTCCAGACCGTGCGCTGAACCCCGCGGCCGCCGTCCGCGCCGCTCGCCCAGCCGAATCCGGCCCGGAGGTTGAGGTGGAGGTACTCGTCGTGCTCGGTCAGGAACCGGGCGACGGCGGCGACCCCGGTGAGGAGGCGTTCGAGGGGTGACGCCGCGGTCCGCGTCACCGTGTCGACCTCGGCGAGGAGCGCCCGCATCCGCTCGTCATGCAGGGTGTCCCAGATGGCGAGCTTCCCCGAGAAGGTCTTGTACACCGTCGAGAGGGACACGCCGGCCGCCGCCGCGATCGACTCCATCCGCGCGTCGGTGAACCCGGAGGCGCTGAACTCCCGCTCGGCCGCGGCGAGGATCTGCCGCTGATACATCCGCCGGCGCGCGTCCCGGATGTCGGGCACCGCGGCCGGGTTGTCATCAAGGTGCATGGTTCTCCACTGCGCCCGTACGGCTCCGCCGCGCGCCGCGCGGTTCGCTCTCCGAGCGCGTGCACGGATCGTTTCGAGAGGGGTTGTCCTCATCGTAGCGCCTCGCTACGGTGACTGCAGAATCACGATTCTGTTTATTGAAGTGACCATTACTCCATTCGTGGAGGCCGGAGGTTCCCATGGCGAAGCCGACGCTGTCGATGAAGCCCACCGGTTGGTTCCAGGTCGCCTGGTCGGCCGAGATCGGGCCGGGCGACGTCACCCGGATGACGTACTTCGGCCGCGATCTGGTCGCCTGGCGCGGAGAATCGGGACAGGTGTCCGTCATGGACGCCTACTGCGGGCACCTGGGCGCACACCTGGGCTACGGGGGAACGGTCGTCGGGGACCGCCTGCAGTGCCCGTTCCACGGCTGGGAATGGACCGCGGAGGGCCGCAACGCCTGCATCCCGTACGAGACCCGGCCGAACCTCGGCGCCCGGATCCAGACCCTGCCGGCGGTCGAGCGCAACGAGGCCGTCTACGTCTGGCACGACGTGCACGGCCGCCCGCCCTACTTCGACGTCCCCGACGTCTTCACGGGCTGGGACGACGGCGTCACCGCGGACGACTACCACCCGGCGTTCCCCGGCTCGGCGCTGCTTCGGGAGCGGCTGGAACTCCATCCGCAGTACGTCCTGGAGAACGGCGTCGACTTCGCGCACTTCAAGTACGTGCACAAGGTCCCGATCATGCCGGTGTTCACCCGCCAGGACTTCGACGAGCCGGTCTCCTACGTCGACTTCACCATCACCTTCGACGGCTCGCTGAGCAGCATCGACGACGTCGGCAGCGGTGTGCACGCCATCAACGCCGGGCTCGGGGTCGCGGTCACCAAGAGCTGGGGAATGGTCGACAACCGGACCGCCTCGGCGGTCACACCGGTCGACGACCGCACCTGCGACGTGCGCTTCTCCGTCTGGATCGCCCGCCGGCCCGACAAGGACGAGGCGGCCTCGCGGTCCTCGGCGCAGCGGAACGCCCAAGGCGTCATCGACCAGTTCCTCGCCGACATCGAGATCTGGTCGCACCAGCGCTACGCGGACCCCGCGAGGCTCGTCCGCGACGAGCACGCCGGCTTCACCGCGCTCCGCGCCTGGGCCGAGCAGTTCTACCCCGCCGAACAGCCCCGTTCCCACGAAAGGCAGAGGCCATGACCTCAGATCGCAGATCACCCGTCCGGGTCTTCCAGGTGGCCACCGGCAACGTGGGCACCGAGATGATCCGGCGGATCGGCCGGCATCCCGACCTGGAACTCATCGGCGTGCACTGCTACACCCCGGAGAAGATCGGGCGCGATGTCGGTGAACTCGCGGGCGGCGACCCGATCGGGGTCGCGGCGACCGGATCGGTGGAGGAGATCATCGCCGCCGCGCCGGACGTCGTCACCTTCCACGGGGTGTTCCCGGACGAGGCCCTCTACGAGCGGGTGCTGGAAGCCGGCATCGACATCGTCACCACAGCCGACTGGATCACCGGGCACCACCGCGACCGGAATCATCCGCACCCGTCGGGCCGGCCAGTCAGCGAGGTCCTGGCCGACGCCTGCCGGCGCGGCGGCGCCACCTTCTACGGCACGGGGATGAACCCCGGGCTCTGCCAGATCCTGGGCGTCGTGCACTCCGCCGACGTCGCCGAGATCGAGAACGTCACCGTCATCGAATCGGTCGACGTCTCCTGCCACCACTCCGCCGCCACCTGGATCGAGGTCGGCTACGGGCGTCCCGTCGACGACCCCGCGCTGCCGTCGATGCTGGAGAAGTACACGCGGGTGTTCGCCGACTCGATCTACATGATGGCCGACTGCTTCGACCTCCGGCTCGACGACGTCGCCTTCTCCTACGAGATGGGCGCCTGCACCAAGGACGTCGACCTCGGCTGGTACCAGCTGCCCAAGGGCTCACTGGGAGCCAGCTACATCAAGTACCAGGGCGTCGTCGACGGCGTCCCGCGGATCGAGGCCCACCTCGAATGGCAGATGACACCGGACACCGATCCCCGCTGGGACGTCAAGGGCTGCTACATCACCAAGATCCAGGGTGATCCCGTGATCTACAGCAAGCACATGATCCTGCCCAAGCCCGGCACCGACTTCTCCTCCCCCGAAGCCTTCGCCTCCATCGGCATGACCGTCACAGGGCTCCCCGCCCTCAACGCCATCAAGGCCGTGGTCGACGCACCTCCCGGCATCCTGACCAGTGCCGACATGCCGCTGCGCGGCTTCGCCGGCCGTTTCGCCACCACGGCGGGCGGCTGACCGGGACATGGGGTGCCACGTCGAGGGAGGAATCCGTCGCGCGAGCCTCTGAGACGTCGTAAGGCCGCTAACGGCCGGTTCCGCGTTCCGTGGCCGGCTGACAGCGGCGCGCTCCGATGCTGGGATCGGGTCATCGGTGGACCGGTCATGGAGGGAGCGGGTTGCGCGTCATTCGGTGGGCGCTGCGCATCGTCGCGACGGCTGCGCTGGCGGTGGCGGCCGGCGTCGCGGTCAACCAGGTCCTGAACGGCGGGACCTTCGCGCCGCGGTGGGCCGTCGCCGCGTTCGCGCTGAGCCTGGTGTCGGAGGGCCTGAACCAGTGGTTGGCGCGGCGCGACGCCCGCCAGACCCCGGCAGGCGAGGGCGGCCCCGGGCAGCGGGCCGTCTACCTCAGGCAACTGCGGTCGCACGTCCAGCCGAGCCTTCCAAACCCTCGTGCAAGCCGATCGCACCACGCGCCTGCACAACCTGCACCGGCTCAACGAACTCGCCGCCACAGGCGAGGTGGACATCTTCAGCGCCCACGACCCCGACGAGCTCGACCGCGCGCAAGGCGGACGCACTCGCGATCAGGCGGAATCGGAATCGCGCCGGCACGTGTCACAGGAGGGGCCGGGGCTGCGTCCTTGAAGGCATGAAGCCCACGATCACCGTGATCGGCGGAGGTCTGGCGGGTCTGACCGCCGCCATCGCCAGTGCCGAGCAGGGCGTCGACGTGGTCCTGTTCGAGGCGCATCAGAGCCTGGGCGGCAGGGCCCGCTGCACGCCTGCACCCCACATCGCCAATGACGGCCCCCATGCCTTCTACAAGGACGGCACCGCCTGGAAGTGGCTGGCGGCGCGGAGCCTGGCGCAACCCGCCGCGCGGTTGGGCGCCGCTCAGCTGGCCAGGGTGCGTTTCCGTCACGGCGGCGGGCTCAAGCTGCTCCCGCCCGCCGGGCTGGTCCGCATGCTTATCGCGGGCCGGGGGCGGCATGCCCCGGTCGACCGCTCGTTTCGGGACTGGGCTAGCGCGGAGTTCGGGGAGCCCGCCTACCGTGCCGCGGCGGGTCTGCTCGGACCGGCTCTGTTCGAGGCCGACCCCGGCCGGCTGTCGGCCGCCTTCGTCTTCGAAAGGCTCTTGCGGGTGGCATCGTGGCGCCAGCCCGTCACCCGCTATCCGGTCGGAGGCTGGGGCGCGCTGGTCGACAGGATGGCCGCCCGCGCCCGCCACCTGGGCGTCCGCATAGAGACGGGAGTGCGCGTCGATGCGGTCCCCACGGCGGGGCCCGTGATCGTGGCCACCTCCCTCGACGCCGCCCGCGCGCTTCTGGGTGATGAGAGCCTGCGCTGGGAGTCCGGGCGTTGCGTCCTCATGGACGTCGCCCTGCGGCCCTCGCGCACGGACCAGTGCGTCACGTTCGACCTGCAGGAAGGCGGCTTCGTTGAACGGTTCGGCGCCCAGGACCCGAGCCTGGCGCCACCCGGCGAAACACTCCTGCAGGGATCGATGCCGCTGCGGGCGGACGAGTCCAAGACCCGCGGCATGACGCGTCTGGAGGCCCTGTACGACCTGTGCGCCCCAGGTTGGCGCGACCGGCTCACTTGGCGCCGCGACCAACTCGCCGCCGGACGCACCGGAGCCCTCGACCTCCCCGGCACGAGGTGGCGGGACCGGCCGGCGATCAGCCGCGGCGGCCGGACCTACCTCGCCGGAGACGCCGTCGCCGCCCCCGGGCTCCTCGCCGAGGTATCGGTCAACAGCGCTCTCATCGCCGCCCGCCTGGCCACCGATCCGGCTCCCGCGCGGGGTGCGGGCGTGGACCTCGCAGGGCGTCGTGCAGCGCCTCCCGCAACGAGGGAGGATTCAAGCCGTCGAAGGGCTCGCAACGAGCGGGGTCGATGACGTAGTCGTGTTCGTTTCCGCTGGCCAGGTAGCGGCAGAAGCCGTAGGGCTCGCCGGTCACCGCCGAAATGAGGGCAGCGTCGAGCCGCGGTGTGGCGATCGGGGAGCGGACGATGAGCCGGCGCAGACCCAGCGTGGTGGCGATGGCGCGGACGAGCTCCCGGTGGGTGGGTTGGGCGCAGGCAGGTGCGTCCAGCGTCCGGCCTGCCAGTGCCGCGTCGGTCCCGGCGGCGACGATGGCCTCCGTCACCGTGGCGGGATCGATCACGGCGATGCGGTTGGCGCACCAGGGGCCCAGCGGAACGATGGGCGATCGTTGGACGAGCTTCACGTAGGGCAGCAGGCCGCGGGAGCGGGCGCCCAGCACCATGCCTGCGCGTACGGCGGTCATGCCAGGGATGCCGTCCAGCAGGATCTCTTCCACCCGCAGCCGGTTGTGCTGGTAGACGGGCGGCCGTGCGCCACTGGGTGGCGCCAGGGTGGTGAAGAAGACGCCTTGTGGCAGCCCGGTGGCCTGCGCCGCGCGGACGAACTGCCGGGCGGCGCGCAGGTCGCGTTCGTCGGTCCTGCGGTCGGGTGCACCGAGGGCGTGCACGAAGTAGAACGCGGTGTCGACATCGGTCAGGGCCTCGTGCAGACCGGCTCCGGTGATGGCATCGCCCTGGACGACGTCATCGATGCCCGCCTCCTTGAGGGCAGAGGCCGCGCGTGCGCGGTCGCGGACGAGGCCGCGAACGGTGTGGCCCCGCGCCGCGAGGAGCCGGGCGACGTTCCCGCCGTTGTAGCCGCCGGCGCCGACGATCAGAGCCTTCATCGCCGTGCCTCCCGCGCCAGCACGCCGACCGCGGTGCGCGGGTCGGCCAGCAGCACGCGGGTGCGCGCCCAGAGCGAGCTTCGAGGGCGTACGTCGAGATGGCAGTACATCTGATGACGAGCGACGAGGTCGCCGCGGAAGGTCCAGATCTCGGTGCCGAGCTGGTTGGCGCGGCCGCGGAACCCGCCCTCCCAGGTGAGGACGACGGTGTCGGCATCGGCGCATTGCGGGATCTTCCGAACGCGCAGCCGGTGGGCCCGCCAGACCTCGGCCAAGACCGAGGCCGCGGGACGGATCGCGTCGAGGCCCGCGTAACGCTGGGCGGCTCCGTCGAAGACCCACTCGGCGACGGCGTCGGGGTGGTAGAGGGCCAGCCACTCGTCCAGCAGCGCCTCATTGGTCATCCGTTCGGCCTCGGCGGCGAAGGACGCGGCGTCGAGAGCGCCGTCCGCGCGGCGGGCCAGAGGGGTGGTGGCGGTCATCGGTCGCTCCTCGAGTCCGGTCCGTCGGGTGTGTTGAGCCATGCCGTCTCCAGTGCGTGTGCGGTGGTCGGGGCGGGCGCGGTCAGCCGCCGGTGGAACGCGGTGATCGCGCGGACGGCGCGCCGGTCGGTCATCGTGGTGAGCAGCGCGGCGCCCTCCGCGCGGAACGCCGCGGTCGTGCGGTGCGCACCCGGCCCCTGGTAGGCGACCCGTTTGAGCTCACGGATCACCCGTGGCCCACGTGTCGCCAGGCGTTGGGCGATCGACACCGCCCGGGCCTCCAGGTCGTCGCGGGGGACGAGATGGTGCACGAGACCGAGGTCCGCCGCCTGCCGCGGGGTGAGCATGCGCCCTTCGAGCAGCAGTTCCAGTGCGCGGGACGTGCCGATCGCGTCGAGCGTGCGGCGGGCGCCGCCCGCCCCGGCCAGGACGCCGACGGTGCTCTCCGGAAGGCCGATCGCGTACGTTCCGTCGGCGGCGACGCGGACGTCGCAGGCCAGGGCGAAGACCCAGCCCATCGCGACCGCCGTGCCGTTGATCGCTGCGACGAAGACCTTGTCCGTGCGGTTCATGCGGCGGAACGTCGCGTACAGCCGCGGTGCCAGCAGCACGCCGCGCAGCGGGGTGGCCCGGACGACCCGGTCCACCAGCCGCGACCGGGTCAGGACGCTCCCGACCCGCAGGATCGCGAGCGCGACCGGATAGGGGACACGGCGCGGCGCCAGCCGTACCGCGTCCAGCACGTCGGGCACGTGCAGATGCGGATAGGCCGAGCCCTGCCCGGCGAAGACCACCGCGCCGACCGAGGTGTCGCGGGCCAGCCGCCGGGTGAGCCGGTCCAGTTCGACGCTCATCGGCTCGTCGAGGAAGTGATGGGGCGGGTTGTCGAAGTGCACCACCAGCACGCGCCCGACCCTCCGGGTCAGCAGGCGAGGCCCCTGGGCACCAGACGTTCGTTCGTCCATGGCTCAGGACGGTACATAAGTTTTCGAAGCTAGTAAATAAGTATTCGAAGTAGATGCTTCGAATAGTTTTCTGCGAGCGGTAGAGTGCGGGGCATGGCTCGGCGCACCTATGACCAGTTCTGCGGCCTCGCCCGCGCACTCGACATCGTCGGGGAACGCTGGACGCTGCTGATCGTCCGGGAGCTCATGTCGGGCCCCAAGCGCTACTCCGACCTGGCCGCCGCACTCGACGGCATCGGGACCAGCCTGCTGGCCTCCCGGGTCAAGCAACTCGAAGCCGACGGCGTCATCGCGCGGCGCCGTCTGCCGCCGCCGATCGCGTCCACCGTGTACGAACTCACCGCGACCGGGACCGACCTCGCCCGGGCGATCATGCCGCTCGCCCTGTGGGGCGCACGCCACTACACCGGCGAGGGCCGCGGACCCGCGGACGTCTACCGAGCCGAATGGACGCTGACGCCGCTCGTCCATCTCCTTCCGCCCGACGCACTGCGCGACGTCGAAGCCGTCTACGAGTTCCACGTCGACGACAGCACGGCCCACCTGCGCATCCAGGACGGCCAGGCCCACATCGCCCCGGGAGTGGCGGACGGGCAGGCCGACGTCACCATCCGTTCGGACTCATCGGCTCTCGCCGCCATAGCCGCAGGCCGCCTCGACATAACCGAAGCCCTGGAAGCCGGCCAAATCGAGGCGGACGGCGAGGCGACCGCGCTGACAACACTGCTAGAACTCCTGCACGCCCACCTACACCCCCTAATCCACCCCAAGAACACCGCCTAGCCACCCGCCCCCGAGCCCCAATGCTCCAGATGATGGAAGCAGGGGGCCGCGGCCGGCGCCGCCGCGGCGATCGGGGAACTGCTGGCGGACATGCTGCGAGTGCTGGCCCCCGACCATCCCGACACCCTCGCCGAGGCGATGGTCGCGTGTTCGGTCGGTTATTTTTCGGCGGCCGCGATGTCGTCGGGCCGCGTTGCCGGCAGGTCTGGGGTCCAGGAGAGGAGGATGTGTAGTGCGTCGTCGGATGGTGTTCCCGGCTGTGCGGTGAGCACCATGAGTCGCTGTCCGCTGTCGTCGGGGCTGTCCCAGGTGTCGCAGTCCAGGGTGAGGTCGCCGACCTCGGGGTGCCGGTAGTGCTTGGTGCCGTAGGCGGCGGAGTTGACGCGGTGTTCGGCCCACCACGTGCGGAAGTCGGGGTCCTGGACGGAGAGTTCGCCGACGAGTTGTGCGAGGTCCGGGTCGTCGGGGTCCTTCGCCGCTTCCATTCGCAGGGCTGCGACGGCGTCGCGGGCGTCGTGCTCCCACTCCAGGTGCATGCCGCGGATCCCGGGATGGGTGAACAGCAGCCGGACGTAGTTGCGTTCGCCGGCGGGTATGCGGGCGAAGTCGGTGTAGAGAGCGGCGGCGGCATCGTTCCAGGCCAGGATGTGGAGCCGCTTGCCGAGGACGACCGCCGGGGTCGTGTGGAGCTGGTCGAGCAGGCGGCGCATCGCCGGTCGCATCTTCTGGACGGTGCGGCGCCGGCGCGGGCGGGCGTCGGTCTTGCCCGCGATCTCGTAGAGGTAGGTCTGCTGGTCTTCGTCCAGGCGCAGGGCGCGGGCGAGGGTCGCCAGGACGGTGGCGGATGCCTGGACGCGGCCCTGTTCGAGCCGGGTGTAGTAGTCGACGCTGATCGCGGCTAGCTGCGCGACCTCCTCCCTGCGCAGGCCGGCCACCTTGCGGCGCCCGCCGGTCTCGGGCAGGCCCACCTCGTGCGGCGCCAGCTGGGCGCGGCGGGCCTTGAGGAAGGCACCGAGGTCGCCGGTATCCGGTGAGGCGGTCATGCCGTCCATTCTCGGCGGTCAGGGGGCGCGCCTGGGAGGGCAGGTTCCTTCCCAGGCAAGAACCCGTCTCTTTTGCGCGTCCGGGAGCAGCGCGAACGTGGAGTCACACCGCTTCCCGACAGCGAACTGGAGCCTCCCGTGACCACGATCGACGTCACCTTCGACAGCGCCGGCATCACCCTGGCCGGTCACCTTTACGTCCCTGACGCGCCCTCCGACGGACCGCGCCCGGGCATCGTCGTCGGCCATCCCGGCACCGGCGTGAAGGAGCAGGCCGCGGGGCTGTACGCCGCCCGGCTCGCCGAGCAAGGGTTCGTGACCCTCGCCTTCGACGCCGCCTACCAGGGCGAGAGCGGCGGCGAGCCCCGCGGGCTGGAAGATCCGGCCCAGCGGATCGAGGATCTCAAGGCGGCCGTCTCGTTCCTCACCACGCGGCCCGAAGTCGACGCCGAACGCATCGGTGCGCTCGGCATCTGCGCCTCCGGCGGCTACGTCCTGCCCGCCACCGCCGGTGATCACCGCATCAAGGCCACCGCCACCGTCAGTGCCGTCGACATCGCCCGCCAGTTCCGGCTGGGGGCTGACGGAGCCCAGGACCCGATGGTGTTCCAGGGCATGCTCGACGCCGCCGCTGCCGCCCGCACCACCGCCGCCCGCGGTGCGGACCCGGGCGTCCTGACCTTGTTCCCCGACACCATCGAGGAAGCGCGCAGGCTCGGCGGCGAGCACGGGGCCGAAGGCTTCGAGTACTACCGCACCCCACGCGCCGAGCACCCGCGCGCGGCGGCGTTCTTCGACTGGACCAGCATCGACAAGATGGCCGGCTTCGACGCCTTCGCCCCCGTGCCCTTGATCGGCCCGCGTCCGCTGCTGATGATCGCCGGAACCCGCGCCATCACCTCGTGGATGACTCTCGAGGCCTTCCATAGGGCGGTCGGCCCCAAGGAGATCCACTGGGTGGACGGCGCCAGCCATGTCGACCTCTACGACAAGGACCAGTACGTCGGCCCGGCGGTCGAGAAGCTCACTGCGTTCTTCACCGACGAGCTGGCGTCCTCGTCGGCTGTTGCTAAGTGGACTGCGGTCCGGTAGCTTCCCGAGAGGAATGCGGACCGTAGTCCGCTTGCTGAAGGGATCAGGTCATGAGCCGTTTGCTGCATGTCTCCGCCTCGCCGCGCGGAGCGTCCTCGGAGTCGCTGGCGCTCGCCGCCACGTTCCTCGACGCCTACCGGGAGACCCACCCCGGCGACACCGTCGACCACCACGACCTCTGGGACGGCACGCTCCCGGAGTTCGGTCCCGCCGGAGCCGGGGCCAAGATGACGGTCTTCGGAGGCGCCGAGCCGTCCGGCGCCCAGGAACGCGCCTGGGCCGCCGCCCGCGCCGTCTTCGAGCGCTTCGACTCCTACGACCGGTACCTGTTCAGCGTGCCCATGTGGAACTCGGGCGTGCCGTACATCCTCAAGCAGTTCGTCGACGTGGTCTCCCAGCCCGGCTGGGTTTTCGGCTTCGACGCCGAGCAGGGCTACACCGGTCTCCTGCGGGGCAAGAAGGCGGCCGTCGTCTACACGAGCGCCGTCTACGGCGACGGCCGCGAACCGGCTTTCGGCGCCGACTTCCAGAGCACGTTCCTCGAGGGCTGGCTGCGCTGGGCCGGGATCACGGACATCACCGCCGTGCAGTTCCGTCCCAACCTCGCCACCGCCGACGCCGAGATGGGACGCCGCGAAGCCCACGGCCGGGCCCGCGAGGAAGGCAAGCGTTTCTGACGTTCCGCGCCACCCGTGATTGCAACGTGACGTCGCATTCTTGCCAGCGCGGGCGGCCTGGCTCGCGAGAGGGTCGGCGACGGCTCGCGATTCCGGTCGCGGGCCGTCTCACCCTCGGCATTCTGCGAAAGGCGCTTTGCATGCACGTCGTCCCCGGACTCAAGGTGTTGTACTTCGGAACTCCGGTGGTGCTGATCAGCTCGCTCAACGAGGACGGCACCGCGAACCTCGCGCCGATGTCGTCCGCGTGGTGGCTGAACCAGTCGTGCATGCTCGGCCTCGGCAACAGCGCCCGGACCACGGCGAACCTGCTGCGGGACGGCGACTGCGTGCTCAACCTGCCCTCGTCGGCGATGGTCGACGCCGTCGACCGGCTCGCGCTCACGACCGGTAGGCCGGACGTGCCGGACCACAAGGTCGAACAGGGCTACCGGTACGAGCCGGACAAGTTCTCGGTCGCCGGGCTGACCGAGCAGGTGTCGGACGTGGTCCGGGCCCCTCGGGTCGCGGAATGCCCGATCCAGATGGAGTGCAGGGTCGTCTCGGCCCATCCCGTCGGCCGGCCGACTCCGCAGGCCACCGCCTTCCAGGTCGAGGTCCTCCGCGCCCATGTCGAGGAAGAGCTGGTCATCCCGGGGACGAGCCACGTGGACCCGCTCGGCTGGGACCCGCTGATCATGAAGTTCTGCGAGTTCTTCGGCGGTGGCGGCAACGTCCATCCGTCCCGCCTCGCCGAAGGCTGGAACATGCCGCACGACCTCCGGACGTCGACCGTCTGAGTCCGCTCCCCAGAGGTTGTCGTTCGGGAGCCTGGCCTCGCCGGCGGGCCGGCGGTGCCGTGCCTGCTCACGTCGTGATCGTCCGCCGCACCCCGGCCGGCCTGGTGCTGGGTACAGGCCCGATTCGGGTCTCCGCGATCATGTACAGCGAAGCATTGGTCAGGATCAGCCAGGTCAGCAAGACCTATGGCCGCCGCGACAACAGGGTGGCGGCCTTGAACGGTGTCTCTGGTCGTGTTTCCGGGCGGCCGGTTCACCGCCGTCATGGGGCCCTCGGGATCGCGGAAGTCGACCCTTCTCCAGTGCGCCGCGGGAATCGACCGTGTCGACGCGGGCGGGGTCGAGCTGGCCGGAACGGCCCTGAACAAGCTAAGTGAGAGTCGCTCGGCGTCGGCGGGGCAGCGTCCAGGCGTGGACGGGCGCGGTCGCGAGCAGCAGCCCGCAGCTCCAGGCCGCGCCGACCAGCACCGCCAGGACGGCCTCGGGCGGTTCCCGGCGGGATCGACGCCGGTGAAGGCGGTGATCCGGGAGCGCTGCAACGCGGCGCAGCCGCGCACCACGGCCAGGATGACGATCAACGCCAGCACGGGGGCGACGACCGACCGCGCGAGCTCGATGCCGACCGCGATCCGGAAGGCGACGGTGGCCAGGCCCGCCAACCCCACTGCACCGCCCGCCGCGACCTGCGCCGTGGCCAGCCAGGTGTCTGCTCTGACCGGCGACCTGCACCACGCTCCGATCCCCGCCCGCGTCGGAATCTGCGCGGCATCAAGATCACAGCCGTCACGCTATCCGACGCCTGATGGTGGCCCTGCCGGTACCGGTAACCGCCGGGCCTGGGACGCCGGCCCCGCGCTCGGCAGGCTTGCGGCTCACCGGACCTCTCGCCGAGTCCACAAGGAGAGATCAGCATGTGTCACGACATCGACAGCCGGCCCCCCGCGGCGCCCGCCGTCACCGGAGGGGTGGCCGAACACGGGCCGCTGGAGATCGGCGCCGCCGACGGCAACCGGCTCCGGGCCTATCGGGCAGCCCCGGCCGTGCCGAACGGCCGCAACGTGCTGTTGCTGCCCGACGTGCGCGGGTTGCATCCGTTCTACGCCAGCCTGGCCCAGCGGTTCGCCGAGGCGGGCTTCCACACCCTGGTGATGGACTACTACGGACGCAGCGTCGGCACCGCACCCCGGGACGACTCGTTCGACGGCTACGCCCACCTGCCCCTGCTCGAACCGCACCACGTCGAGACCGACGCCGCCGCTGTCGCCGAGACGATCCGCGCCTGGCATCCCGGCCCGCTGTTCAGCGTCGGCTTCTGCCTGGGCGGCGGCTACTCGTGGCGGCTGGGCGCCGCCGGGCTCGGCCTGTCCGGCGCCGCCGGCTTCTACGGGCCGCCGCGCTTCGTCGGCGACCGCGCGGACCAGCCGTCCGCGCCGCTGCTCATGCTCCTGGCCGGCGACGACGTGGCCACCACGCCGCGGGAGTACGCCGAGCTGACCGCCGCCTTCGACCGTGCGGGCAAGCAATACGAGGCCCACACCTACGAGGGCGCCCCGCACTCGTTCTTCGACGACTCCTACGACCAGTGGCAGGAGGCGTGCACCGACGCGTGGCACCGCATCCTCGCCTTCACCGCACGCCACGGCGAACAGCCCAATGAGTGAACGCGCGACGTGACGGGGCGCCGTGGCCCGCAGCGCGCCCAGGCCTTCGCCGGTCAGGACGGCCGGCCAGCCGCGCCGGTCGGAGGCCAGATGCTCACCCTCGCTGCCCGCTCCGGGGTATCCAAGCCGACGCTCTACGCGCGGTTCGGGTCCAAGGGGCGCGCTCGTCGCAGCCGTCCTGGAAGAGGTGCATGTCCGCCGGCGGGCGGAGATGGAGCGGTACCTGGACCGCCATGACGGGCCCCGGGCGCGGATCCTGGCGGTGTTCGACTGGCTGCAGCGGTTCCACCGGCAGCGCGGCAACCGCGGCCGCCCGTTCGTCAACGCCGCCGCGGAGCTGTGCGACCCCAAGGACCCGGCCCGGGAGGTCGTGGGGCGCCACAAGCACTGGCTGCGCGAGGTGCTGACGGCGGAGGCGCGGAACGCGGGCGCCGACGATTCCGGGCACGTACTGCTGTTGCTGCTGGACGGAGCGAACGCGCGGATCGTCGTCGAGGGGGACCGCGGACGCCGCCGCGCGCCCGCCGGACGGCCAGCTCCTCGACGCCGCCCTGTGGGACGGCGTCGATCCGCAGGTGGAGTCGGGTGTACGGCGCGCCGCCGAGGTCCTCGCCGCCGCGCTCGGCATCCACGAGTCCCCTCTCAACCGTCGACTGCAGGACGCGTAGGACGCCACCGTCCCCCGCCCGGGATCCGGACGGGGGCGGTGTTGTGGTGGTCGCGGTCAGCTCGTGGTGACGGGCGCCGGGTCGGGTGCTTCCGCGGCGGTTGAGGACGTTGTGGAAAAGCGGGGCAGGACGAGGCTGACCAGCAGCCCGATGACCATTCCGGCCGCGGTCAGCAGCACCACGATGAATTGGCCGTGGGCGGTGGCGGAGCGCAGAGTCTCGCCGGTCTTGCCGCCGGTGCCGATGTCGGCGAGCGCGGTGAACATCGCCAGGCCGATGGCGTTGCCGATGTTGAGGGCGGTGGAGGCGATGCCGTTGGCGACGCCCTGCTCGTGGCCGGCGGTGCCGGTGGCGGCGGCGATCCACATCGCCGTCCAGACGATGCCCTGGCCGACGCCGGAGACGACCAGTCCGGGCACCAGCAGGCCGTAGCCCGCGTCGCCATCGAAGCCGATCGCCATGGCCGCCGTGCCGACGGCCCCGATCGCGAAGCCGATCAGCAGCGTCGTGCGCAGGCCGGTCCGGGTCGTCAGCCGCTCGCCGAGCTGGGTGCCGGTGGCGATCGCCAGCGAGGGGACCAGGAAGGCCAGCCCGGTCTCCAGGGCGCTGTAGCCGTGCACGCTCTGCATGAGCACGGTCAGGAAGTAGGGCAGCACGCCGAAGGTCGCCATGTAGAGGAACGTGACGGTCAGGCCGATGGTCAGGTTGCGGTTGCGGAACAGCCGGAACGGCATGAGCGGGTCGGCGCTGCGCCCCTCGATGGCCGCGAAGGCCGCCAGCAGCGCGGCGGCCAGCACGAAAGCACCGATCACGAGCGGGTTCGTCCAGCCCTCCTCCGGGCCTTCGACCAGGGCGAACACCAGCAGTGTCGCGCCCGCGGTGACGGTCAGCGAGCCGGGCAGGTCGAAGCGCCGCCGCGGCCCGCCGGCCGGGTCGCGCGGGATCACCGCGAGCGCGGCCACCGCCAGCAGGGCGGCCAGCGGGACGTTGACGTAGAAGACGGCCGGCCAGCCGAAGTTCTCGGTGAGGACGCCGCCGAGCAGCGCCCCGATGGTCAGGCCGCTGGCGCCGGCGCCGCCCCAGACCGCCAGGGCCCGGTTGCGCTGCGGCCCCTCGGCGAACAGCGTGTTGATCAGCGAGAGCGTGGACGGCAGCAGCAGCGCGCCGCCGATCCCCTGCACCGCCCGCGCCACGATGATCGTGGCGGGGCTCGGCGCGAGCCCGCCGGCCAGCGACGAGACGGCGTAGAGGGCCAGCGCGGACACGAAGACGCGGCGGCGGCCCAGCAGGTCGGCGGCACGGCCGCCGAACAGCAGGAACCCGCCGGCGAACACGACGTAGGCGCTCACCACCAGCTGCCGGGTCTGACCGGGGAAGCCGAGGTCCGAGCCGATCTCGGGGAGCGCGACGAACACGATGTTCAGGTCCAGCGCGTAGATCAGTTGTGCGAGCGCCAGCAGGGCCAGGGTCCAGCCCGGCCGGGCCTGTCTTGGAGCAGCGGACATGCGAGAGGACACCCTTCGGGGGACGGGCCGGCGGGCGGACCGCCCACCGACGTACGACTGTACGAATAATTACGTATGATCGTACGGAGCTGCAAGGGCGTCCTGGTCGATTGTTCGACTATCGCTGTACGGTGGGACCATGAGGTACCGTCACCCGGAGCGCGACCAGATCCGCATCGACGGGGTGCTGTCGGCGCTCGGCCACCCGGTCCGGCTGGCCGCCGTCCGCGTGCTGGCCGGCGGCGGCGAGCACAACTGCACCAGCGTGCTGGTCGAGCTGGGCATCACGGCCAAGTCGACGATGACCCACCACTGGCGCGTCCTCCGCGACGGCGGCGTGATCTTCCAGGAGCCGTCCGGCCGGGAGAACCTGCTGACCCTGCGCCGCGACGACCTGGACGCCCGCTACCCGGGCCTGCTGGACGCCGTCCTCGCCGGCGCCCGCACCGACGAAGCCGACGCCTGAGCCGCGCTAGCGCGAGGTGGTGCGCCGCCTGGATGCGTTCGTTAGAGGTCGAGCACCAGAGCGCGGTGGTCGGAGACTTCCGGCGCGGTCACGACCTCGAACCGTTCCACCTCGACGGGGTCGGAGACCAGCAGGTAACTGGCGTGCCGGAGCGGCTTGGGGTACCGGGACGTCCTGGTGTCGGCGTCGCGGACCAGGTCGGTCAGTCCGAGGTCGGCGAGGATCTTGAACGTCTTGCTGTCGGGGAGCAGGTTGAAGTCGCCGCACACCACGGTCATGTCGCCGTCTTGGCGCGCCCCCTCGACGAGGGCCGCGAGCCGTTCGGCCTGCGCGTGGCGGGCCGGGGTGTCGGCCTTGCCGCGCGGGTCGCGCAGGCCGTGGAGGTTGACGACGGTGACGAACCGCCGTGCCCGGCGGTCGTGTACGCGCACGGCCAACGCGGCTCGGGGCCGTCCGTCGGTCGGCCATCGGTCGCGGTGTTCGGTGTAGTCGCCGTGCACGAACGCGGAACGCACGCCGACCACGGGAAGCGGCTCGCTGACGAAGGTGGCCACACCGAAGTCCTGCCGGTGCTGCCGCTGTTCGTGGTCCCGCACCGGGCCGGTGTCGCTCGCGACGAAGAGCCCGTGGTGGTGCGGGAGGCGGGAGCGGACATCGGCCAGAAGGTTCGCCCGCTGGGGCAGCGAGCGATCGGCGTCGTCGAAGCGCGTCCAGCCGCCGAGCGCCGGGGTGTGGGTGACTTCTTGCAGGCACAGGACGTCGGCGCCGCACGCGTCGAGCCAGGGGGCGAGTTCGTCGAACATCGCGCCGCCCCAGGCGTTGAGGGAGATGATCCGCACGTGGACCAAATGTAGATCCACCACGTCATACCGGCCAGCCGCAAAAGCCCATCACCCGATGAGCGACCGCAGCACTATGCAGGGGAGCGGAGCGCCGCCCAGGCGGCGAGGCCGTCTTCGGTGAGGAAGTGGTCGAGCGCGGTCACCGCCGCCCCGTGGAGTGCCCCGTCGCGGCCGAGAGCGGCGGCGACGACGGGAGGCGGGTTCGGGCGGCGGAAGCGCATGAGGCCATCGGCGACGGCGGCGTTGAACTCCGGCTCCGCGGCGGCTCGGAGCGGCTCTGCGAGGCCGCCGAGTGTGACGACGGCGGGGTCCAGGGCGTTGATCAGCCCGGCGAGGCCGCGGGCCAGACCGGTCGCCGTGCGGCCGACGGCCGTCCGGACGGCCGGGTCCGCCGGGGCGCGGGCGAGGGCGTGCTCCGCGTACGCGCGGGGGTCGCGGGGTGGAGGATCGCCGAGGTGGCGGGCGATGGCACGGCCGTCGACCATCAGGTCCCAGCAGCCTCGGGCGCCGCACGGGCAGCGCAGGCCGGGGTCGCCGAACGGAAGGTGACCGAACTCCCCGCCGGCGCCCGTCGCGCCGTCCACCGGCCGTCCGTCGACGACCAGGGTGCCGCCGACGCCCACCTCGACGGTGACGTGCAGGACGGTCCCGGCTTCGGCGGCGACGCCCTGCCGGGCCTCGGCGAGGCCCGCGAAGGTCGCGTCGTTTCCGATCAGCAGCGGCACATGCGGGTCAACTGCCAGCGCCGCTAGATCGACCGGGCCCCAATCCAGCGCGGCGGACTGGACGACCCTGCCGCGCTGCACGGTCGCGGCGATCGCCACGGAGACCGCGCGGACGCGTTCTCCGTAGTGGTGGTGGAGGCGCCGCACCGCCTGCGCGACCGTGTCGATCACGTCCTCGGGGTCGCGGCTGCGGTGGGTTCCGGTCTCCGCGATGTCGGGCTTTCCGTCGAGCGCGGCGACCGCACAGCGCCAGTCCCCTTGCCGGACGTCCACCGCGATCACGACGGGCCCGTCCGGATGAGGGGTGAGCACGGTCGTCGGACGGCCCCGGCCCGCCGTGGCGGCGGGCGTCTCGGCGAGGAGGGCGAGGTCGCGCAAGCGGGCGGTGATCTCGGTGGCCGATCCGGTGCTGAGACCGAGCCGGCGCGCGACGGCCGCTCGGGTCACGCCCGGCTCGCGGCGCATCTCCTCGAGCACGGCGAGCGCGCCGCGCCAGCGGGCGTCCCTGGCACGCGCGGACCGTGTCCGGTCCCGGGGGCTTGCCATGTGCACCTTCCCCTTGATTATGCTCGTTGCACGAGTTTATTTGAAGGGAAGGCTGTTCTGCGACCGCGGCGGCGCGATCCCGCCGTCACGCCCGACCATGCTCACCACCGACGCTCCCATGAGGAGGGCGGCATGACCGACGAAGTGACCCCGTTCGAACTCGACATCCCGGAAGCTGTGCTGACCGACCTGCGGGAACGTCTGCGGCGCACCCGCTGGCCGGAGGAGGCGACGGTCGACGACTGGTCGCAGGGCGTCCCGCTGGGCTACCTGCGCGAGCTGTGCCGGTACTGGGCCGAGGAGTACGACTGGCGGACCACCGAGCGGCGCCTGAACGCCCTGCCGCAGTTCCGCACGTCGATCGACGGTCTCGGAATCCACTTCCTCCACGTCCGATCGCCGCACCCCGATGCGCTGCCGATCGTCCTCACGCACGGCTGGCCGGGCTCGGTCGTGGAGTTCCTCAAGGTGATCGGGCCGCTCACCGACCCGACGGCCCACGGTGGCGACGCCCGCGACGCGTTCCACGTCGTCTGCCCGTCGCTGCCCGGCTACGGATTCAGCGACAAGCCGGCCCATCGCGGCTGGGGCGTCGAGCGGATCGCCAAAGCATGGATCCGGCTGATGGCGCGCCTGGGGTACGAGCGTTACGGAGCGCAGGGCGCGGACTGGGGCACCACCATCACCACGCTGATCGGCCAGAACGACCCGGACCACGTGGTCGGCATCCACCTCGTACCGCCCCTCGCCGCGCCGGACCCGGCGACGTTCGGCGACCTCACCGACGCGGAACGCGCCGCGCTGTCCGCACTCGAGCACGGCCAGGAGTGGGAGGACGGGTACTCGCTCGAACAGTCCACCAGGCCGCAGACCATCGGGTACGGGCTCGTCGACTCCCCCTCGTTGCTGTGCGCCTGGATCATCGAGAAGTTCCGCTCCTGGACCGACTGCGGCGGCCACCCCGAGAACGCGCTCGCCCGCGACGAACTCCTGGACAACCTCATGTTCTACTGGCTGCCCGGGACCGGCGCGTCGGCCGCCCGGCTCTACTGGGAGAGCTTCAAGCAGGTCCAGCGGCTCTTCACCGCCGAGACGACCGACCTGGTGACCGTCCCGACCGGATGCACGGTCTTCCCCAGGGAGACCCCCCGCCCGTCCCGGCGGTGGGCCGAGAAGCGCTTCACCGACATCCGCCACTGGAGCGAGCCAGGCAAGGGCGGTCACTTCGCCGCGTTCGAGCAACCCGAACTTTTCGTCAACGAGATCTGCACGTTCTTCCGCCTCGTCCGCTGACGCGAACGGCAGCCGCCGGACAGGGGATGCCTGTCCGGCGAACGGTGCGGCTTCCTGGGCTTGCGGCTAGTCCTGGACGGTGAACTCCGTGCTGACCGGTGCGGGACCGAGCACCCACTTCGCGGTGAGCTTCACCTTGGTGCCGGCCGGGACCGAGTCGGCGACGTAGATCCTGAACTGGGCGCCGGCCTGGTCGGCCGGGATGCTGCCGTCGGAGGGCACACTGAGCTGCGCGGTGACGCCGGGGGTGTCGCTGGTCATGTTGATCCTGGCGCCGAACGGGTGCCAGATGTCGCCGAGGCCGACCGCCCCGAAGTTCTCAACGTTGCCGGGGCGGTGCCGCACCGGCCCCAGGACGCCGATGGAGAACTTCTTGGGCACGCCGATGACGCCGGCGAACTGCCTGGCGGTGCTCAGAGCGGCCATGACGGTGACGAAACGCGGCTGGTCGTAGGCCATGGACGCCATCGAGAAGGTGGCGCTGGTCGCCCCGGCGGGCACGACCACGTAGTACGGGAACGAGAAGGCCCCGCTCTCGTAGGGGGTCTTGCGCAGGTCGACGGCCAGCCCGCCGATCGGCGCCGGGGACTTGATCCGCACCGTCCCGGTGATCTTGCCGCCCTCCGCCGCGATGCGCTTGTCCACGGTGAAGTCGGTGACGTCCTGCACGCGCGCGTCGATCGGGTCGACGGTGACGGACGTCTCCGCGACGCGGCCGCCGACACCGGCGGTCAACCGGGTCACGGTCCCCGCGCTGGTCGCGGACTGCACCCGGATCGGGAAGCTGACGCGCTGCTGCCCGGCGGGCACCGTGACCTTGTGCTTGGTCGACTGGAAGTAGGTCAGGTCCTCGTACTCGTTGCCGTCCAGGAGGTCGACGGTGACACCGCCGGCGGGAGCCGGCTCGGCCAGGGTGACCGTCTGGATCGCCTCCTCGCCAGAGGTGATCCTGGACGGCGACACGCTCGTGGACGCGACCGTGACCTCGGCCGCCGAAGCCCGCAGCGGAGCGAACACGGCGGCCGCCAGGGCGAGCGGCAGCACGGCGCCGGCGGCCCGGCGAACGGCGGAACCTGAAGTGGATGCGTTCATGGGCCCAAGTCAATGATCTTCGCCTGGCCCCGCACCAGATCACGACCCCGCACGTTCGATCTTCGTAAGGACTCCGCCCACCACAGTGACCAAGCCATCACGACCAGCACTTTTCACGCACGACCACCGCCTCATTCCCGGACCTTCCCCCGAGGATCGTCGATCGAGAAGGCCTCGAGGGCATGTGGGCCGACGGCTCCGGTCAGGGGGTCGGGGTGGGGACGGGGCCGAGGAGGTAGCCGCCGTCGGCCACGAATTCCGAGCCGGTCGCGTAGCCGGCCTCGTCCGAGGCGGCGAACAGGACCAGGTTGCTGATCTCGTCCACGTCCGCCAGGCGCGGGAGGGGCTGATCGGCGACGCCGACGTTCAGTTCGCCGGTGGCGGGGTCGTAGGCCAGGGGCGTCTCGATGATGCCGGGGTGCACTCCGTTGACACGGATGTTCTCCCGGCCGAGTTCCTTGGCGGCGATCCGGGTCAGTCCGCGGACGCCCCATTTGCTGGTGCCGTAGGCGGCCAGTCCCGCCGCGGCGCCGATCCCGGCGGTGGAGTTGATGTTGACGATGGAGCCGCCGCGGCGGCGGCGCATCGATGGCACCACCGCCCGGATGCCCAGGAAGGTGCCCACCAGGTTGGTGTCGATCACCTCGCGGAACTCCTCGAGGGTCACCGACAGGGTGGTGCCGACGATGGCCCGCGCGGCGTTGTTGACCAGGACGGAGACCGGGCCGAACGCCGCCTCCGCCGTGGCGACGGCGGCGTCCCAGTCCTGCTCGCTGGTGACGTCGAGGCGGGCGAACGCCGCGTCGGGGCCGAGTTCGGCGAGGAGGTCGGCGACCTGCTCGCGTCGGCGGGCGCCGACGACCACGCGGGCGCCCTCGGCGGCGAATCGGCGGGCCATGCTGGTGCCCAGGGCTCCGGCGGCGCCGGTGATGATGACGGTTTCATCGGTGAAGCGGGGCATGGTCTTCCCTTCCGGGGGACGGGTGTCAGGCCTGGGGCGGTACGAAGCCGTCTCGGTCGGTGGTGAGGGCGAACTCGTATTGGGCCTCGGCGCTTTCCAGCCGGGCCTTGAGGGCGTCGTGGACGAGGCGGTACGCGTCGGAGCCGAGGAGCTGCCGCCGCGGCGGGTCCGCGAGGTCGCCGATGCGGATCATGGCTTCGGCGACCTTGCGCGGGTCGCCGGGCATGTCCTCGAGCGCGACGCTGCTCTTGCCGTGGGTGAGGTCCGCGGCCTGGGTGCCGGCGTAGGCGGGCAGCTGCGAGGGGGCGACGTCCGCCGAGCTGTAGAAGTCGGTGGCGACCATGCCGGGCTCGATCAGCGTGGTGCGGATCCCGAACCGCTCGGTCTCCAGGGCGTAGGTCTCGAAGAAGCCTTCGAGGGCCCATTTGCTGGTGTGGTACAGCGACATCGCGGGGAAGACGATGTGGCCGCCCATGCTGGAGGTCTGTAGGAACCGGCCGCCGCCCTGCGCGCGCAGGTGCGGGGTCACCGCGCGGGCGAGCTGGATGGGGGCGGTCACGTTGGTGTCGATCTGGCGCTCGATCTGCTCGTCGCTCAGCTCCTCGGCCAGGCCGATGAGGCCGTATCCGGCGTTGGAGACGACCGCGTCGATGCGGCCGAACTCGGCGAACGCGGCGTCGACGACCTCGCGCATGCGGGCGGTGTCGGTGACGTCCAGCTGCGCGCGCCACAGCCGGTCGCCGTGCTTCGCGGCGAGGTCGTCCAGGCGGGACGGGTTGCGCAGGGTGGCGGCGACCCGGTCGCCGCGGTCGAGCAGCAGTTCGGTCATGTGCCGGCCGAAGCCGCTGGAGGTTCCGGTGATGAACCAGGTGGAGGCCATGTCCGCTCCTTCGTAGGTAACTAGTTAGATACCGTAGCACAGAAAGTATCTAGACAGTTAGGTACGATGGGGGACATGGACGAAGCCCCTGCCCTGACGGCCAAGCAGCGCCAGTCCCGCGCGACCCAGGAACGGCTGCTGGCCGCGGGATTCGACGAGTTCCAGGGGCATGGCCTGGCCGGGGCGCGGGTCGACCGCATCGCGGCCAAGGCCGGCGCCAACAAGCGGCTCATCTACGTGTACTTCGGCGACAAGGAACGGCTGTTCGACGAGGTCATCGTCCGCAACGTCGCGGCGATGCTCGACACGGTGCCCTTCGACGCCGATGACCTGGTCGGCTACGCCGAACGGCTCATGGACTACCTCGAGGACCGTCCGGAACTGACGCGCCTGTTCTCCTGGCGCAACCTGGAGCGCACGGACGTCTCCGAGGCCGAACTCGTCTCCTATCGCAACAAGGTGACCCAGATCGCCCGAGCCCAGGACGGCGGGCGTCTCGACGCCGCGATGCCGGCCGTCCACGTCCTCGCCTACGTCCTCGGGCTCGTCGGCGCCTGGACGATCGCCTCCCCCGCCCTCCACCAGGTCGCCGGCCCGGACGGCCTGCGCGACCTCCGCCGCCGCAGCCTGCGCGAGGCGGTACGGCGCCTGCTGACCGCACCGCCCCCCTGACAGCGGCTGCGAGCCGGGCTCGCCGCCGCGACGGCGAACCCTGCTCGCGGACGAGGCTTCACGCCTTGAGGAGTTGCTCGCTCAGCTCCCAGAGGCGCCGCGCCGAATCCGGGTCGACGGCGTGCGGGACGACGTCGGCCGAGACGATCGCGTCGGCGTCGAAGGCGCTGGACGTGGGAGCTTCGTCCAGTTCCGAGACGTCGTTGTTCCTCAGGTAGACGCCGCCGATGCCGGCGAGCAGCGGGCTGGCCGCGGCGAACACGATGGTGCCGGCGCCCTGCTGCGGCGTCTTCCGGTCGCGGTCCGGGTCGATGATCGGCCGGCCCGACGCGTCGACGAGTCCCATGGCCTGCTGCATGGCCTGCACCTCCTCCGGGCTGACCGAGTTCCCCAGGTTCGTGCCGACGACGATGCCCGGGTGCACGGCATAGCCGTGGATCCCGTCGTCGGCCCATCGCCGGTCCAGTTCGACGGCGAACAGGACGTTGGCGGTCTTGGACTGGGCGTAGGCGAGCATGCCGTCGTAGCCGGTGGTGAACTGCGGGTCGTCCCAGCGGATGCCGGAGAGCCGGTGGCCGCCGGAGGTCACGTTGACGACCCGGGCCCCGTGGGCGGAGCGCAGCGCGGGCAGCAGGCCCAGGGTCAGCTGGAAGTGGCCGAGGTGGTTGGTCGCGAACTGCGACTCGTAGCCGCGCGCGTCCCGGACCAGCGGGCCGCCCATGATGCCGGCGCCGTTGATCAGGATGTGGAGCGGGCGGCCGGAGCCGAGGTGGCGGTCGGTGAAGGCGTCGATCGACGCCGGGTCGAGGAGGTCCAGCCGGTCCACCTCGACGCGCTCGATGCCGTCCAGCGCGGGGGCGGCGCGGTCCGGGTCGCGCGAGCCCACGGTGACGGACGCGCCGGCCTTGCTGAGCGCGCGGGTGGCCTCCAGGCCGAGCCCGACGTGGCCTGCGGTGACGACGGCGTTCTTACCGGACAGGTCGATGCCCTTGAGGACGTCGTCGGCCGTCGACGCCGCGGTGAACCCGGACCCGATGGGGTGCTGTTTCTGATGCATGCCACCACTGTGTCCGCGACCGCTCGTACTCTGAATAATTGACAGTTCGGATTTCTTTGGCGAGAGTACGGGAATGGTCGTCGATCAGCTGTCCGAGGTGTTCGATCTCGTCGAGGTCCGGGGGCAGATGACCGGCGGGTTCGAGGTGCGGGGC
Source organism: Actinomadura napierensis (assembly GCF_039529375.1). Classification (NCBI taxonomy): domain Bacteria; kingdom Bacillati; phylum Actinomycetota; class Actinomycetes; order Streptosporangiales; family Thermomonosporaceae; genus Actinomadura; species Actinomadura napierensis. Next base: position 188,818 of record NZ_BAAAMR010000002.1, on the reverse strand, counting down.
CGCTGGGTGTCGCGCGGCGCCGTCGACGACCCGCTGAAGCTCGCCGCGATGGTGCGCGGCCGGGCCCGGCTGACCACCGACGGTATCGACGACCCGATCGAGCTCGAGCCGGGCGACGTCGCCATCCTGAACAACCGGTCATGGCTCTGCATGGAGGGCGGCACCGGCGGCGGACCGCCCCGCGAGATCGTGCCCGAGCAGACCTACCGCACCATCCGAACCGACGGCACCGACGGTGCCGACGGCGGCGCCCCCGACGTCGTCATCGGCTGCCGCGTCGACGTCAACCCGGCCGGTCAGGCGCTGCTGCTGGAGGCGCTTCCGCCGGTGGGCCACGTCCGGGCGTCGGCCGCCGCGGCCGGCCTGCGCCGCAGCCTCGACCGGCTGATCGACGAGGTGACCGGCGGCCGGCCCGGCTCGGCGTTCGCCATCCGGCAGTGCGGCCAGCTCCTGCTGCTCGAAGTGCTGCGCGCCTACGTCGGCCAGGCCGAGCTGCCTCCCGGATGGCTGCGCGTGCTGACCGACGAACGGTTGCGCCCGGCGCTCAACCTGATGCACGCCGACCCGGGAAGGCCCTGGCGGCTGGAAGACCTCGCGCACGCCGCGGCGATGTCGCGGACGTCGTTCGCCGAACGCTTCCGCACCATGGCGGGCGTTCCGCCGCTGACCTATCTCAACCGCTGGCGGATGCTGCTGGCCCAGCGGGCCCTCCGCGACGGCGACGTCCGCATCGGCTCGCTGGCCGCCGAACTGGGCTACGCGTCCGACAGCGCCTTCAGCACCGCGTTCAAACGGGAGGTGGGGGAGTCGCCGCTGCGTTTCCGGCACCGGACGCGCCAGACCGCAGTGCTCCCAACACCGGCAACGCAAGCCTGAAGCCGCGGAACAGCAGCTAGAGCGTCAGGTCGGCCGGCCAGGGCGGGTCCGCGCCGGGTTTGCGGCAGGTCTCCGCGGCGACATCGGAGGCGAAGGTCAGCGCGCGCACCAGCAGGTCGGGGTCGAGCGCGTCGAGCTTGCCGCCCAGCGCGCCGCCCTGGTGCAGGCGGTGGAGGAGGCCGGCGGTGAACGCGTCGCCCGCACCGACGGTGTCGACGGGGGTCACCGGACGGGCCGGGACGGTGAAGCGCTCACCGTTGAGCGAGGCGGTCGCGCCGTCGCCGCCCCGGGTGACCACGACGAGGCGGACGCCGTCGGCGTGCCATTGCTCGCAGAGGTCGGCGAGCGGACGCCCCGGGTAGAGCAGGTCCAGGTCGTCCTGGCTGAGCCGGAGGATGTCGGCGATCGCGGCCCAGCCCGGCAGGCGGTCCCGGTAGCGGTCGAGGGGGACGATGCCGGGCCGGATGTTGGGGTCGATGGAGATCGTGGCCGCGCCGCGCCGGTCGCCGAGGAGCCGTTCGATGAGCGGGCCGCCGGGGTCGAGGGCGAGGGCGAGGGACCCGGCGTGCAGGCAGACGGCGTCGTCCGGGGTGCTCGCGGCGAGCTCGTCCGGGCTCCACTGCCAGTCGGCGGTGCCGGCGGCGTAGAAGGAGTAGCGCGCCTGCCCCGCGGCGTTCACGGCGGCGATCGCGAGCGTGGGTTCCTCGGCGGCGTCGACGACCCGCGACACGTCCACGTGGGAGTCGGTGAGGTGGCGCCGCAGGAGCGCGCCGATCGGGCCGCGGGAGACGCGGCCGACGAAGCAGGCCGGCGCGCCCAGCCGCCCGAGCGCCACGGCGGTGTTGGCCGGGCCGCCTCCCGGACGCACCCGCAGGTCGAGTGCGCCGGGGGTGGCCTGTTCGGCGGGGAGGAAGGCGTCGGCCACGGTCTCCCCGATGACCGCGATGCAGGTCAACGTCGTCCTTTCAGATCTGGAGGGCGCCGGTCATGATCGCCACGACGTCCGACATCGAGTGGTCGGCGGGCCTGACCACTCCGGCGCGCCGGCCCAGCCGCTGGATGTGGATCCGGTCGGCGATCTCGAACACGTGCGGCATGTTGTGGCTGATGAGGACGACGGCGAGGCCGCGGTCGCGGACCTTGCCGATGAGGTCGAGCACCTGGGCCGACTCCTTGACGCCGAGCGCGGCGGTGGGCTCGTCCATGATGACGACGTGGCTGGCCCAGGCGGCGGCGCGGGCGACGGCGACGCCCTGCCGCTGGCCGCCCGACAGGTTCTCCACCGCGCCGTTCATCGACTGCAGCCCGATGTTGAGCTCGTTCATGTGGCGGGCGGCGTCCGCGCGCATGGCGGGTTTGTCGAGCATCCGCAGGATGCTGCCGAGCGGCCCCTTCCTGCGCCGTTCGCGGCCCAGATACAGGTTGCTGGCGATGTCGAGGGCGGGTGCGACGGCCAGGTTCTGGTAGACGGTCTCGATGCCCTGCCGCCGCGCGTCCAGCGGCGACTTGAAATGCGCCCGCTCGCCGTTGAGGAAGATCTCGCCTTCGTCCGGGCGGGCGGCGCCGCTCAGCGCCTTGATCAGCGACGACTTGCCGGCGCCGTTGTCGCCGATCACGGCGAGCACCTCGCCGGGCAGCAGGTCGAAGTCGCAGCCGTCCAGCGCCGTGACCGGGCCGTACCGCTGGACGAGCCCGCGGGCCCTCAGCACCGGTTCGCTCATCGCTTGGACCTCCTTCTCGACAGCTGGTCGACGGTGACGGCGAGGATGACCAGGATCCCGGTGATGAGTATCTGATAGATCGACGGGACGCCCATCAGCTGCAGCCCGTTGCGGATGATGCCGACCAGCAGCGCGCCGACGAGGGTGCCGACGATGAGGCCGCGTCCGCCGAACAGGCTGGTGCCGCCGAGGACGACGGCGGTGATGCTGTCGAGGTTGTCGGTCTGGCCGGCCTTCGGGTCGCCGACGCCGGTGCGGGCGATGAGCAGCAGCGCCGCGATGCCGTACACGGCGCCGGCGAGGGTGTAGACGGCCAGCAGCCGCCGCTGGACGGGGATGCCGGTGAGCCGGGCGGCCTCGGAGTCGTTGCCGACGGCGTACACGTGCCTGCCCCATGCGGTCTGCCCGAGGACGTAGGCGAACACGGCGAACAGGCCGAGCATGAGGACCGACCCGTAGGTGACGTCGGTCTTACCGAACGGGAAGGTGTCGCCGAGGGAGGTCAGCGCCGAGGGCAGCCCGCTGATCGTCTGCTCGTCGGAGTAGATGTGGGTGAGCGCGAACGCCACGTTGAGGACGCCGAGGGTCACGATGAACGGCGGCAGCGAGATCTTGGTGACGAGCAGGCCGTTGACCAGCCCGAACCCGGCGCAGACCGCGATACCGGCGGCGATCGCGAGCAGCGGCGGCCAGCCGGCGTCCACGGCCAGCTTGGCCATCAGGACGCCGCCGAACGCCATCACCGCGCCGCAGGACAGGTCGATCCCGCCGGTGAGGATGATGAGGGTCTGGCCGATGGCGAGGGTGCCGACGACCATCACCTGCTGGATCACCAGGGCGAGGTTGCCGCCGGCCAGGAACTGGCCGCTCTGCGTGGTGAAGAAGGCGCCGGCCAGGAGCAGCGCGGCGAACGGTCCGACGGTGGAGCCGGACAGGAACGTCAGCCGCGGGGTGGCGGCGCGGAGCCGGTTCGTCAGTGCCGTCACGGTCAGCCCCAGCAGTTCTGCAGGCCGAACGCGGTGTCCTTGGCGTCGACGCCCGTCACGTTGTGGTCGGTGATGAGGGTGACGCCGGTGTCGGTGTACCCGGCCGGCTTGGTCTTGTTCTTGGCGTACGCGGCGATGGCGTCGACGCCCATGGACGCCATCTTCAGCGGGTACTGCTGCGAGGTCGCGGCGATCTGCCCGTCCTTGACGCCCTTGACGCCGGTGCAGCCGCCGTCGACGGAGAAGATGAGGACCTTCTTCTCCAGGCCCTTCGCCTTGAGCGCGGTGTAGGCGCCGAGCGCGGCGGGCTCGTTGATGGTGTAGACGATGGTGAGGCCGGGTGCCTTCTGCAGGCAGTTCTCCATCGCGGTCTGGCCCTTGGCCTGGTCGCCGCCGGTGTCGGCGGCGCACACCACCTGCGGCGCGGTGGCGGGCTGCGCGGCCTTGGCGTCGACGGTGGCGGCGCCGAAGCCGTTGAGGAAGCCGTTGTGGCGCAGGATGCCGACCGAGACGCCCGGTTCCAGGTCCAGCATGGCGATCTTCGGGGTCTGCCCGGCGGTGCGGGCCTTGGCGTACTGCCCGATGAGCTGCCCGGCCTTGAAGTTGTCGGTGGCGAACAGGGCGTCGGTGGCGTCCTGCGGCTGGGTCGGGGTGTCCAGCGCGATGACCGCCACGCCCTTGTCCCGGGCCCGCTTGATCGCCGGGATGATCGCCTTGGTGTCGCTGGGGGTGATCAGGATGCCCTTCACCCCGGCGGCGACCATGTTCTCGATCGCGGTGACCTGGCCCTCGTTGTCGCCGTCGAACTTCCCGGCGGCGGTCATGAGCTTCAGGCCGTCCTTGGCCGCCTGGGCCTGCGCGCCCTGGCGCATCTTGACGAAGAACGGGTTGGTCTCGGTCTTGGTGATGAGACCGACCTTGGGGGTGCCGCCGCCGGAACCCTTGGCGCCCGAGCCGCAGGCCGACAGGGCGAGTGCGCCCGCCACGGCCAGGACGATCCCTCTGCGGACCATGAGTTTCTCCTTGGGGGGTGGGTGTTCCCGGGGGTTACGCCCCGGTTGAGTCCGCGTTATCTTGCTCACGCGAAAACGCTCGCGCAATCGTTTGCGCAAACGCTTTGACCGAGGAGCCCAGCATGGCCACGATGGCCGATGTCGCACGTCTGGCCGGTGTTTCGGTGTCGACGGTCTCCCATGTCATCAACGGGACCCGGTTCGTCGCCGACGAGACCCGGCTGCGGGTGCTGGCCGCGGTGCAGGACACCGGCTACATCCACAACAGCGTCGCGCGGGCGCTGGTCACCTCCAGCACCAAGTCGATCGGGCTGGCGATCTCGGCGATCTCCAACTTCTACTTCGCGGACCTGGTCGCCGCGCTGGAGTCCCAGGTGCGGCTGGCCGGGTACACCCTGCTGCTCACCGACACCCACGACGACCCCGACGAGGAGCTGAAGGTGGTGCAGGCGCTGCACCAGCGCCGGGTGGACGGGATCCTGCTGGCGACCGAGGCGGACGGGGCCGGCGCGCCCGCGCTGCGCTACCTGGCCGAGCTCAGCATCCCCACCGTGCTGGTGGACCGGTGCCCCACGTCCCGCTTCGACCAGGTCGGCACCGAGAACGTCGAGGCCAGCGCCCATCTGGTGCTGCACCTGGCCCAGCTGGGGCACCGCCGGATCGGGATGATCGCCGGCCGGGAGAGCCTCAGCACCTCCGCCGAGCGCCTGCACGGCTACCGGACGGCGCTGACGCGCGCCGGGCTGCCGTTCGCCGCCGACCTGGTCGCGGAGGGCCACTCCAACGCCGCGGCGGCCGAGCAGGCCGTCGACTCCCTGATGTCCCTGCCCGAACCGCCCACGGCGTTGTTCGTGGCGAACAACCACATGACGATCGGCGTGATGCGGGCGCTGGACCGCCGCGGCGTCCGGGTGCCCGAGGACCTCGCCCTGACCGTGTTCGACGACTTCGAATGGGCCTCGATCTTCCGGCCCCGCCTCACCGCGATCGCCCAGCCCATCCGCGAGATCGCGACCCGGTCGGTGTCCATGCTCGCCGACCGGATCGCCGATCCCGACCGGCCGCCGCGCACCGTCCGGCTCAAGCCCCGCTTCATGCACCGCGACTCCTGCGGCTGCAAACGCTAGCCGCGGCGCGCACAGCGGGTCGCCGGACGGCTCTGGGAAGCGGCGGCGGTGGTGCCGCTCAGCCGTTCCAGGTCGAGCCCATCGGCCATGCACGCGCCTGGGTCAGCTGCACGGCTCCCCCTGACGGGACGAGCGTCACCTGGTCCGATTCCTGATAGCGCGGGTAGACGCGGGCGGTGAGGGCGGTGCCGTCGGCGGTGAACACCTCCAGGCTGGACCGGTCGACCAGGACCCGCAGGTCAAGCCGTCCCGCCTGGTCGGGAAGGACGGTCGCCGACCATGTGCCGCCCGATCCGTACCCGGCATTGGTGGTGTCCAGGGTCAGCACGTGCGTGGCCAGGTCGTATCGGAGCTCGGCTCCCTCGGCGGCGGAGGAGCGGAGTTTGAGGGTGAAGCCGCTCGCCTTGGAACGGCCGACGTCGACCGTCGCCCGCAGATCGAGTGCGTCGCCCCGCGCGAGCTCCTTCGGTGCGGTGACCTGGCCGGCGGGCGTGGTGCGGGGGGCGCCGGTGTGCAGCCGGTCGGCCTGGGCGATCGGGCGGCTGCCGACGGTCCCGTCCGGCTTGAGGAACAGCTGCCGCGTGATGGTCTGGGCACCGGCCCAGCCGTCGACGCGGGTGGGCTCCTTGGCGTTCCAGTTGTCCATCCAGCCGATCAGCAGGTCGCGGCCACCGGCGTCGCGGTAGTGCTGCGCGGCGTACAGGTCGGGTCCGGCGTCCAGCCGGGAGACCTTCTCCGGGGTGAAGCGCTTGCCGTCGAACGTGCCGACGTAGGCGTAGTCGGTGTTGTCGGCCGAGACCAGCAGCACCCACTTGCCGCCGAGCTGGAAGAGGTTGGGGCACTCCCACATGGCGCCGGTGGTCCCGTCGCCCTCTGCGAGGACGCCGACGTAGGTCCACGCGCGCAGGTCCTTGGAGGAGTAGAGCTGGGCGCGGCCGTGCCCGCCGTGGCCCGAGCCGATGACCAGTTTCCACAGCCCGTCGGACGGGTCGCGGAAGACGTACGGGTCGCGGAAGCCAGCCTCGGAGCCGTCCGGTGGCGCCGCGATGACCGGGTTGCCGGTGTACGGGGTGAAGGTCACGCCGTCGCGGCTGGTGGCGATGCCGACCGTCTCGGGCGTGGCCCCCGGATGCGCGCCCGTGTCGGTGGAGATCGTGTAGACGGCGGTGAGCGTGCCGTGGTCGTCGACGGCGCTGCCGCTGAAGATGCCGCTGGCGTCCGTCGCCGAGGCCGGCGCGGGCGGTGCGAGCGCGACGGGGAGATTTCGCCAGTGGACGCCGTCGGAGCTGTCGGCGTGCGCCCAGTGCATCGGCCCCCACTTGGGCGCGTCCGGGTAGAACTGCGAGAACAGCTGGTGGCGGCCGTTCCACTGGATAAGCCCGTTCGGGTCGTTGATCCAGCCCTGATACGGCGTGTAGTGGAACTGCGGGCGCAGCGGGTCGGTCGCGTAGTCGGCGGCCCCGGGCGCCGCCTTGGCCGGTTGGCCCTGCTGGCTCAGGCGGTTGAAGGTGAGGCCGTTGTCGGCCTTGGTCGCGTCGGTGACGCGGAAGTCGTCGGCGTTGATGTGGCCCCATCCACCGGTGGCGTTGTCCACGATGCGGAGGTAGACGTCCTGCCCGCGCCAGGCGCTGGTGTCCCAGGTGACGCGGACGAGCGCCTCGTCGTCCATGCCGGACTGCTTCGCCAGGACCTCGCCGTCGGAAGCGCGCACCAGGGCGACGTACAGCCGGTCGGGGTTCCAGCCTCCGGAGACGAGGAAGCTCATGGTGGCCGAGTCGAGCCGGAAGGTGCTGGACCGGACCTCGCCGGTGGCGTCGTCGCCCTTGCTCACGAAGCCGGACAGGAAGCGGGTGCCGTGCTTGTTGAACGCGCCGCCCCAGTAGGTCGTGGCGTCGGTGACGCTGAAGGCGTCCCCCGCCACCACCTGCCAACCGGAGAGGTCACCAGTCTCGAAGTCGGCGTTGTCCGGACCGGCGGAACCGGCGGGATCGGCGTGGGCGGGCAACTGCCCGCCCACGCAGGTGAGGGCCACGCTCAGCGTCACGAGGGCATGCGAAAGACCACGGTGCATGGGGGATGCCTCCAGGTCGATGGGGGGTGGGCGAGGAGCGTAAAACGCAGAAAAACGTTGCGCGAGCGCTTGCGCAACGTTCGCTGGAAGGGCCGTCACGGACCTCAGCCGGGCTCGTGGCCGCGAGTTCCTCAGCTATCCCGTCTCGGTCTGGCGCGGGTGTGCACGCGTTCGCCTTGGCGCCCGAACAGGTTGAGGATCTCGACGGCGGACTCGCCGGTCGGGCCGAACCAGTGCGGCAGGCGGGTGTCGAATTCGGCGGCCTCGCCCGGCTCCAGGACCAGATCGTGGTCGGCCAGGACGAGCCGCACGCGTCCGGACAGGACGTACAGCCATTCGTAGCCCTCGTGCGTGCACGGTTCGGGGGTGTTCTGGTCGGCCGGGACGATCGACTTCCAGGCTTGCAGGGGGCCGGGGTGCGGGGTCAGCGGGATCACGGTGCGGCCGTTCTGGACGCGGGGCCGGGCGCGGACGCGGGGATCGCCGACCTGCGGGGCGCCGACCAGCTCGTCCAGCGGGAGTTGGTGCGCGTGGGCGATGGGCAGCAGGAGCTCCAGGCTCGGCCGCCGCTGGCCGGTTTCGAGCCGCGACAGGGTGCTCTTGGAGATGCCGGTGGCCTCGGCCAGCGCCGTCAGGCTCAGGCCGCGCCGGGTGCGGATCTGCTTGAGGCGCGGGCCGACCTGGGCCAGTGCGGCGGCGATCGAGGGCTGCTCGTCCATCCGCCCATTCCACCGCCGCGTCCCAGAAATGGCAACAGATGTTGTCGGTCTGGAGGCAGGGGTCGCAGCATCGGCGGCGGAGGTGATCGCCATGAGCAAGGCGACGAACGACCTGGAGGGCGGCGCACCGCGCGCCGCTGGCGACGGGACCTACGACGTGGTGGTGGTCGGTGCCGGGGCGGCCGGGCTGAACGCGGCGCTGCTGCTGGGACGGGCCCGCCGCAGGGTGGTGGTGCTGGACGCCGGTGAGCCGCGCAACGCGCCCGCTTCGCACATGCACGGCTTCCTGTCCCGCGACGGCCTGCCGCCTGCGCGGCTGCTGGAACTCGGCCGCGCGGAGATCGCCCGGTACGGTGTCGGGCTCGTCCGGGGACGGGTGGAGCGGATCGACCACGGCTACGACGTGCGGATGGTCGGGGGGCCGGTGCTCCGGACCCGCCGCGTCCTGGTCGCGACCGGGCTGCGCGACGAGCTGCCCGACATCCCCGGCGTGCGCCAACGGTGGGGGAAGGACGTGTTGCACTGCCCCTACTGCCACGGCTACGAGGTGCGTGACCAGCCGCTCGCCGTGCTGGGCACCGGCCCGGGCGCGGTGCACCAGGCGCTGCTGGTCCGCCAGTGGAGCGACGACGTCGTCTTCTTCACCCACACCCTCGAACTGTCGTCGCGGGACCGGGAACGGCTGGAGGCGAGCGGTCTGCGGATCGTTGCGGGCCGGGTCGCGCAGGTGGTCGTCGACGGCGGCCGGCTGCGGGGCATCGAGCTCGCCGACGGCAGCCTCGTCCCCCGCGCCGCCGCGTTCGTCTTCCCCCGCATGGTCCCGCAGGACGACCTTCTGACCGGGCTGGGCTGCGCCAAGGACGACAACGGCTGGATCGTCACCGACCGCACCAGCCGCACCAGCGTCGCCGGCGTCTGGGCCGCCGGTAACGTCATCGACTCGCGCGCCCAGGTCGTCACCGCTGCGGGCATGGGGTCGGCCGCCGCGTTCGCCATCAACGGCGACCTGCTGGAAGAGGACGTCGAGCACGCCGTCGGACGGCACCGCAAGGTCTTCGGCGCAACGGTGCCGGAGGCCGGCCGATGAGCGTCGAGGCGGCACGGCGGCGGGCGCCGGTCGCGCGCGGCAGGCTGCCGCTCGGCGTCTACCTGCTTGCCTTCAGCCTGTTCGCGATGGGCAGCGCGGAGTTCCTGCTGGCCGGGGTCCTGCCGGAGATCGCGGGCGACCTGCGGATCAGCCTGTCGTCCGCCGGGGCGCTGATCTCGGCGTTCGCCGTCGGCGTCGTGGTCGGCGGGCCGCCTCTGGCGATCATGACGCTGCGGTGGCCGCGCCGCACCACGCTGGTGACCACGCAGGCCCTCTTCGCCGTCGCGGTGGCCGCCGGCCTGGTGACCGGGGACTACGCGGTACTGCTGGTCACCCGCTTCGTCTGCGGCCTGGCCTACGCGGGGTTCTGGGCGGTCGCGGCGGTCACCGCGATCGGCCTGGTCGCCCCCGACCGCACCGCACGCGCCTCCGGCGTCGTCGTCAGCGGCCTCAGCCTGGCGATGATCGCCGGAGGCCCGGCGGGCGCGCTGCTCAGCTACTTCACCGGCTGGCGGGGCGGGTTCTGGGGCGTGGTCGCCCTGACTGCCCTCGGCGCGGTCCTGACCCTGGTCGCGGTACCGGCGACCGCCGCGCAGGAGAGGCCCAGCGTGCGGCGCGAATTCGCCGCAATGAAGCGGCCGCATCTGTGGGCGGTCTACGCCGCCACCATCGCGAGCACCGCCGCCTACATGATCTCCTTCAACTACCTGGCGTCGCTGCTGACGGGCGTCACCGGCATCCCCGGCGTCTGGGTGCCGGCGATCCTCGCGCTGTTCGGCGTCGGCGCCTTTGTCGGCCTGTCCATCGGAGGCAGGATCGCCGACGGCCGTCCCACGCACGCGCTCCTGGCCGGAGCGCTCGGGATCATGGCGTGCTCCGTCCTGCTCGCCCTGCTGGCCCGGCACGCGCTCGCCGTCGTCCCCCTCGTCGCCCTTCTCGGGGTCGCCGGGTTCGTGCTGAACCCGGCCATCTACGGGCGCGTGTTCACGATCGCCGCTCAGGCGCCGACGCTCGCCGGAGCCACCACCGTCTCGGCGTTCCAACTCGGCATCAGCCTCGTCCCGGCCCTCGCCGGTACCGCCCTCAACGCCGGCGCCGGCATCACCTCCACCTGCTGGATCGGTGCCGCCCTGGCCCTGGCCGTCGTACCGGCAGTCCTCGCCGACCGCACGCCGTGATCACGCTCAGGTGTCCCTGGGCATGGCGAGGGGGCGGCTGTGTATTGCGACCGGGGGACTTGAGTAGGTGTGCTCATGTGCGGGACGTGTCGGCGGGCCAGTCTCGTGGGCATGGAGATGATCCGGGAATCCGCGCAAGCCCCTTACGGGATCCGATCCGGCGCCGTGGCATGGGCGCGGCGCCTGCTGTGGACGCAGGTCGCGTTCCTCGCCGCAGTGTGGCTGATTCCGAATGCGATGGTGGCCGCCGTGGTGGTGACGGAGGGAGTTCCCCGCGACGGGAGCGCCGGCTGGCTGCTGATCCCGGTGATCTTTTCGGCGCCGCTGCTGGTGCTCGCAGCGCCGGGGGCTGCGCTGGCCGCGCTATGCCGCCCCGGCCACCGGGGCGTCCATGTCGGAATCATGGTGTGGGAGGCCGTGCTTCTGGTGATCGGAGGTCTGGGGCTGGTCGTTCCCGCGCTGAAGCTGGTGCTCGTTCTGTTCGCGTCGCTGCCGGTGGTGCCGGTCTTCGAGGTGTTCGCGGGGGTCGCCGTCCTGGTGCTGGTGTTCCGGGTCCTGCGAGAAGGCTGAGGCTTACCAGGCGAAGGCTCGGGCGGGGTTGGTCTCGAAGATGGCGGTGGCGGTGTCCTCGCCGAGTTGCGCCTCCACGCGGGGGCGGAGGACGCGGAGCAGGTGGGGGATGCCGGGGGCGTCGGGTGTCGTGGTGTCGCCGCCCATCAGGATCCGGTCGGTGTGGCCGGCCTCCACGAGCGCCGCCAGGACGTCGAAGAGGCGCCAGTCGGTGGCGTGATGGGCGCGGGACGGGCCGTCGAAGCACAGGTAGGCGCCCGATTCGGCGGCGCGGCGGTGGACCCAGGGGTCGGGCGAGCGGTTGAGGTGGCTGAGGATCACCCGGTCCGGCGGGACATCCAGGGACGTGCAGAGCAGGTCGAGGACGTCCAGGGACGCGGTGCCTTCTTCGAGGTGGACGCCGATGGGGGCGCCGGTGGCGTTGGACGCCTCGGCGGCGGCGGTCATGGTGTGCCGGGCGTGCTCGTCGAGCCCGTGGTAGCCGCCGGCGACCTTGATCATGCCGGCGGGGCCGTCGGTGAGCTCGCCGTGGAAGAGCTCAGCGAGGCAGGGGCGGATCCGGGCGAGGACGTCCGGGTCGTAGTGGACCGCCTGGTGCAGGCCCGTGGCGGCGATGATGTGGACGCCCGTGGCGGCGGAGAGGTCGGCGAGGTCCCGTTCGCGGCGGCCGAGGCCGTAGGGGGTCCAGTGGGCGATCGTCCGGCCGCCGAGGCCGGCGAAGGTCCGCAGTTGGGCGGCGGCGCGGGCCGGGTCGTCCAGTTCCCGGCCGGGCAGCCGGGGCGTGCGGAGGAACAGGTGGTCGTGGGCGTCGAAGACGCCGAGGTCGGCGGGGTCGACGTCGCCGAGGACGGTCCGGGCCCTCATCGGGCGTCGGCCAGGGCAGCGGCGGCGACGCGCAGGCCGGCGAGCGCCTTGGGGACGCCGACGTAGGGCGCGAGGTGCACGAACGACTCGACGATCTCCTCGCGGGCCATGCCGAGCCGCAGGCAGGTGCGGACGTGCCCGGTGAGCTGCGGTTCGACGCCGCCGAGGGCGGTGAGCGCGGCGAGGTTGAGCAGCTGGCGGTCGCGCAGGGACAGGCCCTCGCGCTGGTAGGTGCCGCCGAACAGGCTGGTGACGACCCAGTTGGCGAAGCCGGGGGCGAGGCCTTCCAGGGCGGGGAAGGTGGCCTCCCGGGTGGTCTCGTCCTGGAGGACGTCCAGCAGGCGGTGGCCTTCGGCGCGGTCGAGGGTCGCTTCGGTCAGGTCCATGGGAACTCCCTTTGTAACGGCCTTGGCGTTACACGCTAGCGTAACGGCCGAGGCGTTACAATCGGGCCATGGTGAAGGACGACCCGGAGGCGTTCCGCCTCGACTGCGGCGCGACCTGGCTGAACCTGCTGGCCACGAAGGGTCGGGCGTTCGGCGCGCGGCCGGTCGAGCGGATCCCCGATGTGCGGCGGTTCGCCGAGTGGCTCGACGCGTGCGAGCTGGCCCCGGCGCGTCCGGTGGACGCCGATGACCTCGAACGGGTGCGGCGGCTGCGCGAGGTGCTGCGTCCGATCGCGCTGGCGACCGTCGACGGCGAGCCCCCGTCGCAGGACGACGTGCACGCGCTCGCCGGCTTCCTGACGATCCCCGAGCCGGTCGAGCTGGCCGTAGACGGACGCCTCGTCCGGGTCGCGCCGGCCGATGGAGACGCGGCGCTCGGCCGGATCGCGCGCCAGGCCGTCGACCAGCTGACCGGTCCGGAGCGGGCGTTCCTGAAGGTGTGCCCCGAGGACGACTGCCGGGGCGTGTTCGCCGATCCGGCGGGACGGCGCCGCTGGTGCCCGTCGCCCGCGTGCGCCAGCCGGGGGCGAGTCCGTGCTCTGCGCGCGCGCCGCAACGCCGAAGGCGTGTAGCCGCCGGTGCAACCGGGGCCTGCCGGGCGGGGTTCTTGGGGCGCCGCACGCCGAAGGAGGCGTGCGCACCTACGAGAGGGGAACCCATGGACCTGCGGCTCACCGGGCGGGTGGCGGTCGTCACCGGCGCGTCGAAGGGCATCGGCCTGGCGGTCGTCCGGACGCTGCTGGAGGAGGGCGCCCGCGTGGCCGCCGTCTCCCGCAAGCCGGGCCCGGAGCTCGACGCGCTCGCCGGGCCGGACCTGCTGCACGTGGCCGCCGACCTGATGGACCCGGCCGCGCCCGCGCTTGCGGTCGAGCAGGCCGTGGAGCGGTTCGGCGGGCTGGACGTCCTGGTCAACAACGCGGGCGGGCCGCCGCCCGGCGCGGTCATGCCCCGCTTCGGGTTCGGGACGCTGACCGACGACGACTGGCGCGACGTCTTCGAGTTCAACGTGGTCGCCGTGGTGCGGGCCGTCCGCGCGGCGATCCCGCACCTGCTGGAGAGCGACGCGGCGGCGATCGTCAACGTCTCGTCGGTGAACGGTCGCCGACCCGGCCCGATGAACTTCGACTACAACGCCGCGAAGGCGGCGCTGAACAACCTGGCGAAGGGGCTGTCGGAGGAGTTCGGCCCGCAGGGGATCCGGGTGAACACGGTCTCGCCCGGCCCGGTCGTGACGGACTGGTGGACGAAGGAGGGCGGCGCCGCCGACGTCATCGCGCAGGGCACCGGGTCGGACCGCGACGCGGTTCTGAACGGCGGGGCGGCCGAGATGATGAGCCTCACGACGGGCCGGATGGCCGAGCCGCAGGAGGTCGCGGACGCGGTGGCGCTGCTGGCCTCGCCGCGTTCGGCGAGCACCACGGGGGCCGAGGTCGTGGTCGACTCGGGCTTCCTGAAGGAGCTGTAGCGCTGCGGGCCCTCACGCCAGGACCCCCGTTCCGGACCTTGGAACGGGGGTTCCCGGCGTCACTTCTCCGGGGTCCGGCGCGGCAGGAACAGCGCCGGGACCAGCGCCAGGGCCAGGAGGCCGAGCGCGAAGACGTAGGTGTGCTGGAACGCGTCCGACAACGAGCCGGCGATCGCGTCGTGCGCCTCCGGGGTGAGCCGGTGAACGGCCTGGAGCGCGCCGCCCTCCGGATCCCCGGGGACCAGCCCGCTCATCAGCGCGGACAGCACCACCGACGCCAGCGCCGTCCCGATCGCCCCGGACGCGGTGTTGACCAGGTTCACCGTGGTGCTCGCCGCGGGCGCCTGCTCGTGCGACATGCCCCGGGTCGCCGCCGTCATCGCCGGCATCATCGTCGCGCCGCCGCCCGCGCCCATCAGCAGCATCGCCGCGCACAGCCCCCAGTACGGGGCGTCCGCGCTCAGCTGGACGGTGAACAGCGTGAACCCGGTCAGCGCGATCGCGATCGACACCGGGACGAGCCGCCCCGGCGGCACCTTGTCCGCGATCCGCCCGGCGACCTGCATCGCCGTCCCCGACCCGAGCGCGAACGGGATGCCGAGCAGCCCGGCGACCGTCGCGCTCTCGCCCCGCACGACCTGGAGGTACAGCGGGAGGAGCAGCATCGTCCCGAAGTAGCCGGACGCGAACAGCGCCAGCGTCCCGGTCGCCGCCGCGAACGTCCGGTCGCGGAACGGCCGCAGGTCGATCAGCGGGTTGCGGACGGTCAGCGCCCGCGCGACGAACCCGGCGACCAGCAGCGCGCCGCCGCCGAGCGGGCCCAGCACGGACGCCGAGCCGAAGGCGCCGCGCTCGCCGCCCGCCGTCACCCCGTACAGCAGCGCGGCGAGGCCGGGCGAGAGCATCAGCAGCCCGAGGACGTCCAGCGGCCTGCGCGCCCCGGCGGTGTCGCGGGGGAACGTCCGCGCGGCGAGCGCCACGACCGCGACCGCGATCGGCAGGTTGATGAAGAACATCCACCGCCACGACACCTCGTCGATCAGCCAGCCGCCGACGACGGGCCCGGCGAGCGGGCCGACCAGGATCGCCAGCCCGAGCGTGCTCATCAGCCGGCCGAGCCGCTCCGGCCCGGCGGCGCGCAGCAGGATCGTCATGCCGACCGGCATCACCAGGCCGCCGCTGAGCCCCTGCACGACCCGGAACGCGATCAGCGACTCGATGTTCCACGCCAGCCCGGCCAGCACCGAGCCGGCCGCGAACGCGGCGATCGCCGCCAGGTACAGCCGCCGCGCGCCGAACCGCCCGATCGCCCACGCCGCCGACGGGATCACCGCGCCGAGCGCCAGCGAGTAGCCGGTCGCGACCCACTGGACGGTGCCGAGCGGCGCGTCGAAGTCCTCCGACAGCCGGTTCACCGCCACGTTCACCACGGTCTGGTCCAGCGCGATCATGATCGAGCCGAGGACCAGCACCAGCACGATCGCCATCGGCCGCGCCGCCCGCCCCGCCGCCGCCGCCGACGGGGCCTGCGCCATCGTCGTCATGTCAGGCTCCGTACGGCCGGACGGCCCGCGCGTCGCGCAACGCGTGCCCCCACCAGGCGAGCTGGTCGAGCATGCCCTTGGCCGCCGCACCGGCGCCGTCCGGATCCGTGGGCCGCCCGTCCTCGCCGAACCAGTTCCACGGGGCGTGGAAGCTGACGGAATCCCGCATCGTGACCGCGTGCAGCTCGGCGAAGACACCGCGCAGGTGCTCGACGGACCGCAGCCCGCCGGACACCCCGCCGTAGGAGACGAACGCGACCGGCTTGGCGCGCCACTCGTGGAAGTGGCTGTCGATCAGGTTCTTGAGCGTGCCGGGGAAGCTGTGGTTGTACTCGCAGGCGATGACGACGAACGCGTCGGCGTCCCGCAGTTTCCGGGTGGCCTCGGCGAAGCCGTCCGGCGCGGGCGAGCCGAGGCGGCTCGGCGGCGGCGCGTCCGCCGTGTCCACCAGGTCGATGACCATGTCGTCCCGCTGCCCGGCCTGCTCGGCGAACCAGGTGGTCACGGTCGGGGCGAAGCGCCCCTCCCGGGTGCTGCCGGTGATGACCGCGACGCGAAGAGGTGTGTTTTCCATGGCCCTGACGCTAGGAACGCACCGACCGGCCGGGCATCTGTCACCCGACTGGCCTCCCCACCGGTCGCCCGTTCAGCCGACCGGACGAGCCACCCACAAGCCTCCGCCAATATCGACATATCTACATTTCGACGTAGATGCCGTTCACGAGGCCCCGAGCCGCGACGCGATGCTCACCGCCGCATCGACGACCCTGTCGGCTTCGGTGATCCACTCGCCCCAGGAATGGACGAACCAGAGCCGCCCGCCGTCGTCCGGCCTCGGCCTGCACGTGACGGTGTCGCCCGGCTCGGGACTGTCGTCGCAGCACCCATCGCCGAAGGGGTTGGTCACCAGCAGGCCGTCGGGCTTGAGCCGCACGTCCAGCCGGTAGAGGTCCAGTCGCCGCATGAGCTCTCCGAGCCGAGCCTGCGCACTCGCGATGGGGATGGTCATGGGTGGAGCCTAGAAACACCTATCAATACTTCACAATAGCTACCAGTGGTTAACAAGCATTATCAGTGGTCAATTACTGTTTTGATCATGGGGATCGACCTGGATGCGCCGGAGCCGCTGTACGAGCAGGTGGCCGCGATCCTGCGTGCGCGCATCGAGGACCGGACCTACGCGCGCCGCATCCCGTCCGGACCGTCCCTGTCGGACGAGTTCGGTGTCTCTGTGCCGACCATCGTCAAGGCCCTCGACCTGTTGAAGGGCGAGGGCCTGATCCGTGCCGTCAAGGGGCGCGGGACGTTCGTAGTGCCGCAAGACGACGCGCCGCCGAAGGGCACGTGACTCTGGGTTAGAGGGGGCAGGGGTGGCTGCAGGCGGTGCGTAGGCCGGCGGGGACCCGGAACTCCGCCCATACGGCCGTGCCGCCGAGCGCGCGGTGCGTTCCCCAGGCGGTGGACAGGGCGTCGACCAGCTGCAGGCCGCGGCCGTTCTCGCCCCATGGGTCGTCGCGGACGCGCGGGGCCGCGACGGTGCCGCCGTCGTCGAGGACGGTCACGCGCAGCACCTCGGTGGCGGCGCTGACGATGACGGTCACCTTCCCGCCCAGCCCGGAGGCGGTGTGCTCGCAGGCGTTGGCGACCAGCTCGTCCACGCAGAGGACGATGTCGGCGAGGGCTTCGGCGTCGATGTGCGGGGCGACGCGGAGGACGAACGCCCGCGCCTGCGGGGCGGACCGGGCGATCCCCGGCAGGCTGGTCGTGCCGAGGAGTCTCAGGGGACCGCGTGCCCGGATCGTCGTACTCCGTGTCATCGAATCGCTCCCTCGCGTGAGTGCTCCGGCCAGCATGAGTCCGCGGATCCGGTCGCACAATCGCCTCCGGTGACAAGCCGGGGCCCGCGCATTCGCCGTTTCCGCAGATGCCTGCAATGGCTGTGCGACGATGCGTGCCCATGCCGACGCGCACGGTGACAATGGGGTTGCCGCCGGCGTCCGGGGCCAGGGAGGATCACGGGGTGAACGAACTCGAAGAGGGAACGCGGCTCGAACTGGACTTCGGCAAGCTCCGCGCCGTCGCGGCGACCGGCTCGGAGGTCGTCCCGGTGGTGCTGCAGGACGCCGCGTCCAAGGACGTCCTGTTCATCGGCTACGCCAACGAGCAGGCGCTGAAGGCGACGCTGGACGAGCGGATCGCGGTGCTGTGGTCGACGTCGCGCAACGAGCTGTGGCGCAAGGGCGCGTCGTCCGGCGACGTGCTGGAGCTGGTCGAGGTCCGGGTCAACTGCGAGCAGAACTCCCTGCTCTACCTGGTGAACCGGACGACGGGCGGCGCCTGCCACACCAAGGACGCGTCCGGTCAGGCGCGCCCGACCTGCTACTACCGGTCAGTCACCGGCGAGGGCGCCCTCCGCCACGAATGACAGCGGCCCTGCTCGGCGCCCGCCGCGCGACGGGCCTGTGTCTACTTGGCGGGGTGGGGGGCCGGGGCTTGCGGGGTGGGGTGGCCGGTCGTGGAGGGCCGGTGGACCGGGTCGTTGCCCTGGCCGTTGTCGCTGCCGTTGCCCTGCCCGTTCCCGTTGCCCTGGCCGTGGTTCGGGGTGCTCTTCGGGGCCTTCGGCGTCCGGCTCTTGGTCTGCCCGGGGGCGGCCGTCTTGCCGTGCTGCGCCTTGCCCTTCGGGGACGTGCTCGGCTGCGGACGCTGCGCCGGGCTCGCGTGCGGGACCACGGACGGCGACGGCGACGGCCGGTCGCCGCGGTGCCAGGGCGTCCCGGGCACATGGCGCGGGGACGGCGCGGGGTCGGTGGATCCGCCGGGGAGGTGCCCGGTGCCGGCCGCGACGGCGACGCCCCCGCCGAACACCGCGAGCGTCACGGCGACCACGGCGACCTTGACCGTCGCGTAGCGGGGCAGGGCGGCCCAGCGCGACCGGTGCGGCGCGTGCCGCGTCCGGGCGGCGCGGTAGGCGGCGGCCGAGGCGTCCTCGCCGGCCAGTTCGCCCGGACGCGGCGGACCGGCCGCGGCGGACCGCAGCGCGCGCAGCGCCTCGTGGCCCTCGGCGGGACCGTCGCCGGCGGTGCCGTGCGCGGGGCTCGCCGGAGCCCCGCCGAGCAGCCGCTCGGCGGTGCGCTGGTCGAGCCGTCGGGCTCGCTGGTGGTCGCTCATCTCACCCCTTCAGCGCCCGTACCGCCGGTTTTGTCACTCCCGGCGGCGGGCAGCGTGCCCGCCTGCGCCGGTGGAGCGGTCCCGGCGAGCCGCTCGGTGAGCCGGCGCAGGCCGCGGTGGGCGGCGGTGCGGACCGCGCCGGGACGCTTGCCGAGCACCTTGCCCGCGGACTTGGCGTCCAGCCCCATCACCACCCGCAGCAGCACCGCCTCGGCCTGGTCGCGCGGCAGTTCGGCGATCAGCCGCAGCGCGTCGCCGGTGGCGATGCCGTCCAGGGCGAGCGCCTCGGTGTCGGACGGCGCGGCGAGCGTGAGCAGCTCCTCGGCGGGCGCGTCGGCGGCCGGGCGGCGGGCGCGCCGGCGCAGGTGGTCGAGGGCGCGGTGCCGGGTGATCGTGGCGGTCCAGCCGCGGAACCCGTCGATGTCGCCGCGGAAGGCGGGCAGGTCGCGGGCGATCTGCAGCCACGCCTCGGAGGTGACGTCCTCGGCGTCGGCGCCGACGAGCGCGCCGGCGAAGCGGATCAGCCGGGGCTGGACGTCGCGGTAGAGCACGCGGAAGGCCTCCTCGTCGCCCTCCTGGGCCGCGCGGAGGGCGCGGTCGAGGTCGTCCCCGCCGCCCGCGCCGTTCTCCCGCACTCGCGTCACCCGCGTCATTGTGCAGGCATTTCGTGTTCGGTGTGACATGGACGCACTGCCCGGCGCTGACCGTTCTGAACGGCGGCGCCGCCCGCGCGTGCGCGACGTTCGTCCCCTAGCGCGAAGTGATGGACGCCATGATCCGCGATTTACCCGCATACCGGGCCGTACCGGGCGATGAACCCGGCGTTTCGCCGGACGCTATCGGGGCGCCGGTGTTCGTGGACGCGACCGGACGGCGCCGCAGGCTGTCCCGGCGGATCGGCCTGGCGGCGGGCGGGGTGCTCGTGGTGTTCCTCGGCGCGCTCGGCATCGGCGCGGCGACGGGCGCCGCCGTACCGGTGACGCCGTGGGACGGGCCGTCCGCACACCCTCGTGTGGGCGGGCACCAGTCGACCGGCGCGCGCGCTGGGAAGGGTGGTGCGACGGGTAAGCCTCAGGGGGCTGTGCCGGGGCGACGTCCTGAAACCGCTCCGTCAGGGGCGTCTCCCAAGGCGCCGTCCGCGACGTCTAACCCCGGGCGGACGGCGGCCCCCGCGACCGGCGCCAAGCCCGCAGCGACCGCGTCCGCGAGCCGTCCGGGCAACTCCCACGCGTCGCCGCCCGCGTGGGGGCGCAAGAAGAAGTCCGGCTGACCGTGCGCCGGGGCGAACCGCGGGGCCACTGGGTCCTGCTGCTGCTCGGTGGCCTGGCGCTGAGCGTGCTCCTGCTGCTGGACGGCTACGCGCACGGCGCGGTCGGTGAGGCGCCGCGCGAGGACCCGGCGCACCCCGTCCCGGCGCCGCGGTCCGTCACCTCGGGCGGCCCGGTGGTCAACATGGCGGGCGGGACGCCGCACGCGCTGCGGATGCCGGCCAAGACGATCGCGCTGACCTTCGACGACGGCCCCGACCCGAAGTGGACGCCTCGGATCCTCGACGTCCTGCGCCGCCACGGCGCGCACGCCACGTTCTTCGCCGTCGGCGCGCACGTGGCCGAGAACCCCGGGCTGATCCGCCGCGTCCTGCGCGAGGGCAACGAGATCGGCTCGCACACCTACACGCACGTCGACCTCGCCACGGCCCCGGCCTGGCGCGCCCGCCTGGAACTGGACCTGACGCAGCGGGCGCTGGCGGGCGCGGCCGGGGTGCACACCCGGCTGATGCGGATGCCGTACTCCTCCGTCCCGGACGGTCTGACCGCGCCGGAGTGGCGCGCGGCCCGCCGGGCGGGCGAGGACGGGTACGTCGTCGTGCTGACCGACCGCGACACCGAGGACTGGACCCGGCCCGGCACCGCGGAGATCGTCCGGGCCGCGCTCGCGGCCGGCCGGCGGGACGAGGGCGCCGTCGTCATGCTGCACGACGCGGGCGGCGACCGGGCGCAGACCGTCGCGGCCGTCGAGCAGATCCTCGACCGGCTCCAGCCGCGCGGCTACCGCTTCACCACGCTCTCGCAGGCGCTGCGGATGCCCGCCGCCGACAGCGCCGTGCCGGGCCGGGAGAAGGCGGTCGGCTGGACGCTCGTCGCCGCGCAGCGGACCGCGTCCGCGCTCACCGGCTGGCTCGGCGCCCTGTTCGGCGTCGCAGGGGCGCTGTACGTGCTGAGGCTCGTGCTGCTGCTGGTCTTCGCGCATGTGCACGTCCGGCGCGTCCGGAGGCCGTCCCGCCGTCCGCCGCCGGTGCTCTACCCGGACGTTTCCGTCATCGTCCCCGCCTACAACGAGCAGGCGGGGATCGCCGCGACCGTCCGGTCACTGGTCGACACCGACTATCCCGGCGCGTTCGAGGTGATCGTCGTCGACGACGGCTCTTCGGACCGCACCTCCGCGATCGTCGAGTCACTCGCGCTGCCGGGCGTCCGCCTCCTGGGCAAACCCAACGGCGGCAAGCCCAGCGCCCTGAACGCGGGCGTCTCGATGGCGAGCGGCGAGATCCTCGTGCTGGTCGACGGCGACACCGTGTTCCAGCGCGACACCCTCCGGCATCTGGTCGCGCCCTTCGCCGATCCGCGCGTCGGCGCGGTGAGCGGCAACACCAAGGTCGCCAACCGGGGCGGCATCCTCGGCCGCTGGCAGCACATCGAGTACGTGATCGGCTTCAACCTCGACCGCCGGATGTTCGACGTGCTGCGGTGCATGCCGACCGTCCCGGGCGCGATCGGCGCGTTCCGCCGGTCGGTGCTGGCACAGGTCGGGGGCGTCCCGGCCGACACGCTCGCCGAGGACACCGACCTCACCATGGCGATCTGCCGGTCCGGGCACCGCGTCGTCTACGAGGAGAAGGCGCTCGCCTGGACAGAGGCGCCGTCGTCGCTGCGACAGCTGTGGCGGCAGCGGTACCGCTGGTGCTACGGGACCATGCAGGCGATGTGGAAGCACCGCCGCTCCCTGGTCGAGCGCGGCGCGTCCGGCAGGTTCGGCCGCCGCTGCCTCACCTACCTGGCCGTGTTCCAGGTGCTACTGCCGCTGTTCGCGCCCGCCGTCGACCTGTTCGCCCTGTTCGGGATCGTCTTCCTGAACCCGCTGGAGCCGATCCTGCTCTGGGCCGGTTTCGTCGCCGCGCAGGTCGCCGCGGGCGCCTACGCGCTGTGGCTGGACGGCGAACGCGTCCGCCCGCTGTGGACGCTGCCGCTCCAGCAGTTCGCCTACCGGCAGCTGATGTACCTGGTCGTCGTCCAGTCCGTGGTCACGGCGCTGCTCGGCGCGCGGCTCGGCTGGCACACGATCCGCCGCACCGGCACCTTCTCCGACGTCCCCGCGGCCCCGCAGCCCACCTCGTCCCGCTGACCTTTCCGGATTCGGGAGGGGGCCGGGAACAATCCCGGGGGTCCCGTCGGTTACACATAACAGCCGGTGTGCCTGGTGTCCCCGGGCCTCACCTATTGCCTTCACGGAATACCGTCCGGCTGGAGCCGTGTTGTGCCTTTCGCCGAGAGGCGACCCACACACCGGTGCTTGACCAGAGCCCCGCCGGGCCGCAAGACCCGGCGGGGCCTGGTCGTTTCCGGGCTGATGCCAGACTTGCCCGCATGAGTCTCGCGGCGCATCTGGAGGAGCTCGGCCGTCCGCTGGTCGAGGAGCAGCTGAAGCACCCGACCGTCCTCGGCATCGCCCACGGGGACCTGGCCGAAGCCATGTTCCGCTCCTGGCTCGAACAGGACTACCTCTTCCTGCACGACTACGTCCGGGTGTTCTCGCGCCTCGCCTGGCAGGCCCCGTCCGCGCACCTGGGCGATCTCGTCGACCTGGCCCACGCGACCTACCACGACGAACTCGAACTGCACCGGTCGCTGTCGGCCGAGTTCGGCGCGGATCTGAACGGTGCCCAGAAGGGCCCGGCGTGCGCCGCCTACACCTCGTTCCTGCTGGACAGCGCCGCCGCCTACGGTGACGGGCTCGCCGCCCTTTACCCGTGCATGTGGGGGTATTCGACGCTGGGCGCCCGCCTCGCCGAAAACCCGCCGGCGGAGCCGCGCTACCGCCGCTGGGTCGACACCTACGCCGACCCCGGTTTCGGCGAGCTGACCCGCCGCATCGCCCAGATGATCGACGAGTCCGGCGCCGAACCCGGCCGGGCGGAACGCCTGTTCCTGGAGGGCATGCGCCATGAGCTGGCGTTCTGGGACGTCCCGCTCTAGCTCCGGAAAGTTTCACATGAAACAACGAACGCGCGGCCCCCGGCGTGGGGCCGCGCGTTCGCTCCTTCGTCAGCGGGTCGCCGGGACCTCCGGACGGGCCGGGGCCGCGGCCGCCGGAGCCGGCGCGGTGTCGCCGTTCAGCGCCCTGAACCGGCGGAGCCGCAGGCTGTTGCTGACCACGAAGACCGACGAGAACGCCATCGCGCCGCCCGCGATCATCGGGTTGAGCAGCCCGGTCGCCGCCAGCGGCAGCGCCGCCACGTTGTAGGCGAACGCCCAGAACAGGTTGCCCTTGATCGTCCGGAGCGTGCGCCGCGACAGCCGGATCGCGTCCGCCGCCGCCCGCAGGTCGCCGCGCACCAGGGTCAGGTCGGACGCCTCGATCGCCACGTCCGTGCCGGTGCCCATCGCCAGGCCGAGGTCGGCCTGGGCGAGCGCCGCGGCGTCGTTGACGCCGTCGCCGACCATCGCGACCGTCCGCCCCTCGGACTGGAGGCGCTTGACGACGTCCACCTTGTCCTGCGGCAGAACCTCGGCGATGACCTCCTCGATCCCGACCGCGTCGGCGACGGTGCGGGCGACGGTCTCGCTGTCGCCGGTGAGCAGGACGGGCCGCAGCCCGAGCGCCCGCAGCTGCCCGATCGCCTCCGCCGACGTCGGCTTGACCTGGTCCGCGACGGTGATCACCGCGCGGGCCTCGCCGTCCCAGCCGACCGCGACGGCGGTGCGGCCCTGCGCCTGCGCCTCGGACATGGCCCGCTCCAGGTCGGCGGTCAGGTGCTGCGACCACTCGGCCAGCAGCTGCGGCCGCCCCACCAGGACACCGCGGCCGTCGACGATCCCCTGGACGCCGAGGCCCTCGACGTTCGCGAAGTCCTCGACGGTCCCTAGGCTGCCTACGCGTTCGGTGGCGCCCTTGGCGATGGCCTGCGCGATCGGGTGCTCGGACGCGTTCTCCAGCGCCCCCGCCAGCCGCAGCACCTCCGCCTCGTCCACCCCTTCGGCGGTGTGGACGCCGGCCAGCGCCATCCGGCCGGTGGTGACGGTGCCGGTCTTGTCCAGCACGATCGTGTCGATCGCGCGGGTCGACTCCAGCACCTCCGGGCCCTTGATCAGGATGCCGAGCTGCGCGCCGCGCCCCGTCCCGACCATCAGCGCGGTCGGGGTGGCCAGGCCGAGGGCGCACGGGCAGGCGATGATCAGCACCGCGACCGCCGCGGTGAACGCCCCGGCGAGGCCCGAGCCGGTGCCGACCCAGAAGCCCAGCGTCGCGACGGCCAGCGCGATCACCACCGGGACGAAGATCCCGGAGATCCGGTCGGCGAGCCGCTGCACCTGCGCCTTGCCGGTCTGCGCGTCCTCCACCAGCCGCGCCATCTGCGCCAGCTGGGTGTCGGCGCCGACCCGCGTCGCGCGGACCAGCAGCCGCCCGCCCGCGTTCACCGTCGCGCCGACCACCGCGTCGCCCGGCGCGACCTCCACCGGGACGGACTCGCCGGTCAGCAGCGAGGCGTCCACCGCCGAGGAGCCCTCGGTCACGACGCCGTCCGTGGCGATCTTCTCGCCGGGACGGACGACGAACACGTCGTCCACCGCCAGCTTCTCGACCGGGATGCGTTCCTCTGTGCTTTCACCAGCAGGCCCGTCCCGGACGACCGAGACCTCCTTGGCGCCCAGCTCCAGCAGCGCCCTGAGCGCGGCGCCCGCGCGCCGCTTGGAGCGCGCCTCGAAGTAGCGGCCGGCGAGGATGAACGCGATGACGCCGGACGCGGCCTCCAGGTAGATGTTCATCGACCCGTCCGAGCGGGTCATGGAGAACTCGAACCCGTGCTTGAGGCCGGTCTCCCCGGCGGTGCCGAAGAACAGCGCCCACAGCGACCAGCCGAACGCGGCGAGCGTGCCGACCGACACCAGCGTGTCCATCGTCGCGGCGCCGTGCCGCAGGTTCGTCCACGCGGCCTTGTGGAACGGCCAGCCCGCGTACACGACGACCGGCGAGGCCAGCGTCAGCGACAGCCACTGCCAGTTGTCGAACTGCACCGCCGGGGCCATCGCCATCGCGATCACCGGGACCGCCAGCACCACCGACATGATCAGCCGCTGCCGCAGCGTGCGCAGCCCGTCGTCGGGCTCTTCGCGCGCTTCGCTCTCGCTCTTGGGCGGGGCCGGCAGCTCAGCCGTGTAACCGGCCTGCTCCACCGTGGCGACCAGGTCCTCCGGGGATACCCCTGCGGGGAACTCGACCCTGGCCTTCTCGGTGGCGTAGTTGACGGTGGCGGTCACGCCTTCGAGCTTGTTCAGCTTGCGCTCGATGCGGTTGGCGCACGACGCGCACGTCATCCCGCCGATCGCCAGCTCGATCCGCCCGGATTCCGCGTCTGGTACGGCGCCGGTCGTCATCGCTCCTCCTTCGCTTCGACCGTAAGGGATGTCAGTGCGTGTGCTCGCCGTGGCCTCCGGTGCCCTCACCCTGCTCGGGCACCGCGGTGGACGGCCCGGCCGGCACGGTGAACTCTGCTGTGCGGACCTTGCCCCCGTGCTGGAAGTCCAGGTAGAGCCGGTACACGCCGGAACTGGGCACTTCGGCGTAGAAGGTCACGTCCGGCCCCGGCTTCGTCCTGCCGTCGCCCGGCTCGCCGTCCGGATGGACGTGCAGGTAGGCCAGGTCGCCCTGGCGCAGCGCGACCAGGTGCCCGTAGGCCTCCAGGTACGGCTCCAGGTCCGTGACCGGCCGGCCGTCCTTGCTCACCGACAGCGTCAGCTTGCTCGCCTTGCCCGGCGTCAGGGCCCCCGCCAACCTCACCTCGTAACCGTCCACCTTCGCGACCTGCTCGGCCTGCGGCAGCGGGACGGTCCGGTAGTCGCCCGGCGCGGTGACGTCGACGCCCAGCGTGAGCGACTGCTTCGCGCCCTCCGGCTGGACGTCGGTGAAGAACCGGTACGCGCCGGCCTTCGGCAGGACGACCGCGACCTCCCACACGCCGCCGCCGACCTCGGTCGGGTGCAGGTGCTGGAAGCCGGACAGGTCCCGGCGCGCGACGATCAGGTGCAGCCGCTTGCCGTGCAGCGGCGTGAACCTCGTGACGGGCCTGCCGTCCGGCCCGTCGATGGTGAACCGGAAGTCGGTCGGCACGCCCGGCCGCACGTCGGTCGTCCGCGGGTGCAGGGTGTAGCCGTCCTGGCTGACCTGCAGCCCGCCGGGGACCGAGGAGGCCGCCATGCCCGTCGCCGGGCCGCCGTGGGCCCCGTGCGATCCGTGCCCGCCGTCGTCGGCCTTGCCGACCGGCCCGGCCGCCGTCCCGATCCCGGCGGCGCCGCCGAAGACGACGGCCAGCCCCACCACGTAGGCGCCCAGCTTGGTCGCGGTGTTCATCGTCCTTCACTCCACTCGTCTCGGCCCTGTTTCCCAGGGCTGCAGGCCTCAGGCCTGCAGGGCGTATCCCGCCTCCTCGACGGCGCTCCTGATCAGGGCGTCGTCGACGGGGGCCTCGCTGGTGACGGTGACTTCGCCGGTCTTGAGGTCGACGTCCACGGCGGTCACGCCGGCGACCTGCTCGACCTCCTCGGTCACGGAGGCGACGCAGTGGCCGCAGGTCATCCCGGTGACGGTGTAGGTGGCGGTGCTCATCTCTCGCTGCTCCCTCTCGACTTGTACCCCTGGGGGGTATCTCGTGGGCCTCATGCTGCCATAGCCGGACACCCCGCACAACCCGTACCCCCTAGGGGTTATTTCGAGATCCGGGTCACACCCCGTCGCGCAGAGTTATCCACACCCTTGTGCGGGGCCACCTCGCGGCGATTTGTCGATATTCGTGGAGGTATTCACCTCGAAACGCCCCTGCCGCACGGCGAACCCGTCGTTGTGCACAGGGTTTTCCACAGCCTTCCACAGGGGTGTGGACGGCTCCGCGCACCGCGAGATCGTCGGCGTGTGCCGCGTTCCGGCGGGCGCGCGCCCCCGGCCCCGGGACGCCGTCAGAGCGTTTACCTTGGGGTTAGTCCGTTCGGCGGGTGGAGGTCACATGCCTGAGTTGCCCGAGGTCGAGGCGCTGGCGACGTTCCTGCGCGAGCGCGTCGTCGGCCACGCCGTCGCGCGCGTCGATGTTCTCGCGATCTCCGCGCTGAAGACCTACGACCCGCCGGTGACCGCGCTGGGCGGCCTGACCGTCACCGGCGCCGCCCGGCACGGCAAGTTCCTCGACCTGGACGTCGACGGATTGCACCTGGTCATCCACCTGGCCCGCGCCGGCTGGCTCCGCTGGCGCGACGAGATCCCCGCCAAGCCCGCCCGCCCCGGCGGGAAGAACCCGCTCGCGCTCCGCGTCCACCTGGACGACGGCTCCGGCTTCGATCTCACCGAGGCCGGGACGAAGAAGGGCCTCGCGGTCTACGTCGTCCACGACCCGGCCGACGTTCCGGGCGTGGCGACCCTCGGCCCCGACCCGCTGGACGAGTCGTTCACCGCCGAGCGGCTCGGCGGGATCGTCGGGGGCAAGCGCACCCAGATCAAGGGTCTCCTGCGCGACCAGAGCGTCATCGCCGGCATCGGCAACGCCTACTCCGACGAGGTGCTGCACGTCGCGAAGATGTCCCCCTTCAAGATCGCCGCCACGCTCACCGACGACGACGTCGCGACCCTCCACGAGGCGATCGTCGCGACGCTCCGCGACGCCGTCGGGCGCTCGCGCGGCCTGGAGGCCCGCGACCTCAAGGGCGAGAAGAAGACCGGCCTCCGCGTGCACGGCCGCAAGGGCGAGAAGTGCCCCGTCTGCGGCGACACGATCCGCGAGGTCTCGTTCGCCGACTCCGCCCTGCAGTACTGCCCCACCTGCCAGACGGGCGGCAAGCCCCTGGCCGACCGCCGCCTGTCCCGCCTCCTGAAGTAGCGGCCCGCACCGGCCGGGAAACCGTTTCGTCCGTGATCGGCTCGTCCGGTACGATCGCGCGGTCGTTTTCGCTGCTGGGGGCGCACGGGATGTGGCCGCCGCGGCGGCTCCCAGGCTGAGAGTAGGTTCCGTCCATGGCATGTCGTATCAGTGAGCTCGTGCTCGGTTGCCGCGACCCCGAGTTGCTGGCCCGGTTCTGGTGCGAGGTCCTGGACTTCGTCGTGCTCGACCGCGAGGACGACGGCACGCTGGAGATCGGGCCGCGCGAGGGGTTCGGCGGCCCGCAGGCGACGATCATCCTCAGCCGCCGGGACGAGCCGGAGCCGGGGAAGTCCCGGCTGCACATCGACGTCAACGCCACCGACCGCGACCAGGACGCCGAGCTCGAACGCCTCCTGGGGCTCGGGGCGCGGCCCGCCGACATCGGCCAGACGGGCGACGAGCAGTGGCACGTCCTGGCCGACCCGGAGGGCAACGAGTTCTGCCTGCTCAAGGCACGCCTCGCCCCGCTCTGACGCCCCGGACCCGAACCGCCGTCGCGGACGGCCCGGGCAGGCCTACGCCGCCCGCGCCGCCGCGGCAGGCCGGTCCCCGGTCAGCGGACCTTGGGAACCGGGCCGAAGACGGGGGCGATCTGGGTCCAGCGGTGGAGCTGGCAGCCGTCGTTGCGCTTGAACGTGGTGTCGACCGGCTTGCCCTGCCAGGTGCCCTTCACCGTGGCGACCTCGGGGCCGCCGTAGATGTCGGTGCACATCCGGTCCTTGGGGACGGGGTCGAAGGGCGCCTTGGCCTTGGTGAGCGCGGCGCAGGCGTCGGCGGCCTTCGGATGGTCGCCGCCGGCCGGGTCGCAGGTCAGCGTGTAGGTCTTGGCCGGGGCCTGCGCGGAGGCCCGGATCCGGATGGTGAGGCTGTCGGCCGGGGAACCCGAGGGCCGGACCGTGGCGGCGCCCGAGGGCTTCTCGGCGGGAAGGCTCTTGTCGTGTTCGTCGCCGCAGGCGGCCAGTGAGAGGATCATGGCAAGCCCGGGCGCGGTGAGAAGGAGCGTCCGATACCGCATGCGTGATTCGACGCAGGGTGGCTTCGCGCGGTTCCATGGGGGTGTGATGATTTTCGGGGACGAGGTTCCGGCGGTGGTCGCCGCCGACGTTCCGCAGGACTGCTACCTGCTGGACGTGCGGGAGCAGGACGAGTGGGAGGCGGGGCACGCGCCCGGGGCCGTCCACATTCCGATGGGCCGGCTGGGCGACCGGGCCGGGGAGGTCCCCCGGGACCGGGAGATCTTCGTGATCTGCCGGTCGGGTGCGCGGTCGGCGCAGGTGACGGTGGCGCTGAACCAGGCCGGATGGCTGGCGAAGAACGTCGACGGCGGGATGAAGGCCTGGGCCGAGGCGGGCCGGCCGATGGAGAGCGGCCGGGACGGCGACCCCTACGTGGCGTGACCGTTCTGCACCTTATGAGGGGTTGCGGGCGGTTGTACGATCGGTGCTGACCGATACCCGCGGGAGCTCGGGCCACAAGCCGGGCTGAGAGGGCGGCCTTCCTGGCGCCGCCGACCGCATGAACCTGTCCGGGTAATGCCGGCGTAGGGAGCGTGTCCCGTGACGTCCGACGTCGAGAAGACCCTCGCTGACGCGCGTCCGCGCGACGAGGTCCCCTACACCCTCGACGAGCCCGCCCCGAAGGTGCTCGGCTTCTGGGACCAGAGCGCGTTCTGGGCGAACCTCGGGGTCAGCCTGCTGGCCTTCTCCGGCGCCTACACCGTCCTCGCGCCGGACGCCGACGGAAAGCCGACGCTGGCGATCGCGGCGGGGATCGCCGCGATGATCGTCGGCACCGTGCTGGGCGGGCTGATGCTCGGCCTGGCCGCCGCGCCGGGCGCGAAGACGGGGCAGCCGGCGATGGTGCTGCTCAGAGGCCTGTTCGGCGCGCGGCTGTCGTACCTGCCGACGGTGCTGAACATCGCGCAGCTCATCGGCTGGGGCACGTTCGAGCTGATCGTGATCGCCGACGCGGCGCGCGAGCTGTGGGACGGGGTGCCGCGCTGGGGCTACGTGGTCGCGGCCGGGGTGCTCACCACGGTGCTGACGATCTGGCCGCTCGGGTCGGTGCGGCTGCTGCGCCGGTACGTGACGGTCGCGGTGATCATCGCGCTGGCCTACTTCTACGTGCAGCTCGTCCGGCAGCCGCTGCCCGACCTGAACGACGGGTCGTGGAGCGGGTTCTGGGTCGGCGCGGACGCGGCGCTGGCGGTGTCGATCTCGTGGGTGCCGGTTGCCGCCGACTACACCCGGCACGCCAGGAGCGCGCGGGCGGCTTTCGGTGCGGCGTCGGTGGGGTATTCGGTCACCCAGATCGTGGCCTACGTCCTGGGGCTGCTGGCCCTGGCGCTCGTCGCGGGCGACACCGAGCGGGTGTTCGACCCGTTCCTGCACGTCGCGCTGGGCGCGGTGTTCTTCGCGGTGTTCGTGCTGCGGGAGGCCGACCAGTCGTTCGCGAACGTGTACTCCACGGCGGTGTCGATCCAGAACCTCGTGCCGCGCGCCGACCGCCGGGTTCTGTCGGTCGCGCTCGGCGCCGGCATCACGGTGCTCGCCCTGGTGCTGGACATCAACGACTACGCGAGCTTCCTGTCGCTGATCGGGTCGGTGTTCGTGCCGATGCTGGGCGTGCTGGCCGCCGACTTCTTCCTGGGCCGGGGGCGCGGCGGCTGGGACGCCAGCCGGACCGCGCCGTCCCGGTGGAGCATGATCGTCGCGTGGGCGATCGGGATCGTCGCCTACCAGCTGATCAACGCCGGCACCGTGAGCTGGTGGGCGGACCTCTGGCAGGACGTCCGCGACGCGCTGCACTTCACCCCGCAGAGCTGGATGAGCGCGTCGCTGCTGTCCTTCCTCGTCGCCGGCGCCGCGACCCTGCTGATCGGCCGGGCGGTGCCGTCCGGCCGGGCGGGGACCGCGCGGGACGGCCGCATTACTCGACGGTAGGGTTGCCGGGACCGCGCGCCGACGGATGCGCCGCGCCCGCCGGAAAGGGCACGACGGATGGCCGATTTCGAGGTCTTCGGGCCGCTGAAGTGGTGTTCTTCCGCTCGGTCGCGGCAGATGGTGGGAACCTTTCGGCGGCTGTTGTCCGGCGCGGCGCCGGTGCCGGGTGGCACGATGACAGGCGTGCAGCACGTCCACGATCCGATCGCGCGCGCCGTCATCGAGAGCGCCGCCGACGCGATCGTGGCCGTCGACCAGAAGCATCGCGTCACCGTGTGGAACCCCGCCGCCGAGCGGATGTTCGGCTGGAGCGCCGAGGAGATGGTCGGCCGCGTCCCGCCGATCGTCCCGGACGAGCTGAAGGCCGAGCACAACGCCGTCCAGGAGCGGCTGCTCACCCGGCGCGCCGGCGAGGGCGAGTCCGAGAAGGAGGGCGGGCAGATCTCGATCGCGACCCGCCGCTTCCACCGCGACGGCCGGCTGATCGACGTGCGGATCGACACGAGCCTGCTGAAGGACCCGGCTGGCACCCCGCTCGGCTGGGTCGGGGTCTACCACCCGGCCGAGGACGACGAGATCGTCCAGCACCACATGACCGAGCGGGCGCGGCTCGTCCGGCGGCTGAACGACATCGTCGCCGACCTCAACGCCGAGCTCGACCTGGCCGTGGTGCTCGACCGGATCACCACCGCGCTGATCGAGCTGACCGGCGCGGACGCGGGCGGGTTCGTCCGGATCGAGGGGGAGCGGCTGCGGCTGGTCAGCATGTCGGGCCTGCCCGACCACATGCGCGGGACGACCGCCGAGCTGCGGTCGAGCCTGGTCGGGGAGCTGCTGCGGTCCGGCAAGACGGTCAAGCTGGCGACCGGTGAGCAGCGGCTCGGCGACCTGATCTGGTCCGAGCTGCCCGGCCTGCACACCGTCGCGCTCGGCCTGTCCTACCTGCAGAACCGGCCGTACGGCGCGCTGTACGCGCTGTTCTCCGGACGCAAGATCGGCCACACCGAGCTGGAGCTGCTGGAGCTGCTCGCCGGGCACGCCGGCGTCGCGGTCGGCAACGCCGTCGCCTACGCG
Source organism: Actinomadura napierensis (assembly GCF_039529375.1). Classification (NCBI taxonomy): domain Bacteria; kingdom Bacillati; phylum Actinomycetota; class Actinomycetes; order Streptosporangiales; family Thermomonosporaceae; genus Actinomadura; species Actinomadura napierensis. The sequence goes on along the minus strand of NZ_BAAAMR010000002.1, from coordinate 156,786 downwards.
GAGGTCGTCCGGCAGCGGGCGCACGAGCGCGCGGTGATCGACTCCAGCGCGGACGGCATCGCGGTGCTCGACCACGACCTCGTCGTCCGGCAGTGGAACCCGGCCGCGCACACCCTCACCGGCATCCCGCCGGAGGAGGCGATCGGCCGGCCGCTGCCGTTCGACATGCCCGCGCTCGGGGAGATGCTGACGTTCCCGCTGGAGTCCGGGGTCTGGCTGAACGTGCTGGCCGCCGAGATCGAGGAGACCGGCGAGCTGGTCGTCGACTTCCGCGACGTGACCGAGGCCAAGGCGCTGGAGGAGGCCAAGGACCTGTTCCTCGCCACCACCAGCCACGAGCTGCGCACCCCGATCACGGTCGTGCAGGGCTTCGCGTCCACGCTGGTCAACCGGTGGGACGAGCTGCCCGACACCGACCGCCGGGCCGCCGTCGCGACGATCGCCGAGCGGGCCCAGTCGCTCGGCCGGCTGGTGGAGCACCTGCTGCTCGGCTCCCGCGCGGGCGCCGACGAGCTGGCCGTGACGATCGAGCCGTTCGACCTGGCCCGGGTGCTGGAGGGCGTGGTGGCCGGGTTCCGGTCGCTGTCGCCGCTGCACCGGGTGGAGCTGGAGATCGCGCCGGGCCTGCCGCCGTGCCGGGGCGACGCGATGGCGACCGACATCGTGCTCGGGCAGCTGCTGGAGAACGCCTTCAAGTACAGCCCGGACGGCGGGACGGTCCGGGTCCGCGCGAAGGCCGGCGCGTCCGGGATCGCGGTGACGGTCGAGGACGAGGGGATCGGGATCCGGCCCGGCGACCACGAGCGGATCTTCGAGCGGTTCGTGCAGGGCGAGGCGGGGGACCGGCGCCGGTTCGGCGGCATCGGCCTCGGCCTCTACATCGTCAAACGGCTCACCGAGGCGCAGGAGGGGGCGATCTCGGCGCATCCCAGGAAGGGCGGCGGAGCGGGCACGTGCATGCGGCTCGTCCTGCCGGCCGAATGACCGCCCGGTCGGTCACTTACCGTGAGGGCACCGGTCCGGATGCGGCCGGGTGAGTCCGGTGTGGCCCCCGGTTTGAGCGATCTTGACTGGTGGCAGTGTTGCCCCGTGCGGGAAAGTACGGTGGCCACCGGGTGTGACGGACGAAACGCGGGCGCGAGGAGTAACCCGTCCGTCCACTGGATAGATCCTTTGTTGGTCGCCGTTGGTGGCGGGATCACCCTCCCGCACCGGGCTCGCACACCACGGACGGGGGTGATCACCGTGACCGGACGGCCGGTGACTCGTTGTGCAGGTGGTGAACCGCGTCGCCCAGGTTTCCGGCCCGCGCCATCAGGGCATTTCGGTCGTACCGGAAGAGCGGCGACGGGACTCGTCCGAGCGAGCACGGGGAGGTGAGGGCGTCGAGCGTCGTACTGCTGCCACACGCGCCGTCGAGCGTCGCGGTCGCCCGCAGGCGCCTCAGCTCGGAGCTGGCCGCCTCGGGGATCTACGAGTCCGTCGTGGACGACGCCAGCGTCATCGTGAGCGAGCTGATCAGCAACGCCCTCCGGCACGCCAGGCCGCTGCCCTCCGGGCAGGTCAAGGTCTGCTGGCTGTGCCGTGGTGACGTGCTCGAACTCGAGGTCAGCGACGGGGGCGCGATGACCGAGCCGCGCCGCGGCCCGGGCACCCTGTCATCGCTCGGCGGCCGCGGGCTGGGCATCGTCGAGGCCCTCTCGGAGGGCTGGGGCGTCCGGCACGAGGAGGGCGCCACCACCGTGTGGGCCGTCGTGCGCGCGCCGCGCTCGCCCGGTGGCGAGGACGCCGCACCCGTGCGCACCCCGGTCGGCGTGCCCGATCTGTCCGACTTCCCGGACCTCATGGACGAGCCGGAGGACGACCTGTACGACCGCACGAGGAATGAGGTGGCCCCAAGTAGGGCATACCCCGCCTAGAAGGACCACTGGGACACCTTGTATGGTCCTCAACAAGCTCGGGCGCTGTCGTGCCCCCGTCGACACCGCCCGAGCGACCAACGTCAGGAAGGCCCCGGCACCCGCCGGGGCCTTTCTCGTTCCCCGGCCCGTTACGGGGCGTCGCGGAGGATCGGGCAGGACATGCAGCGCGGCCCGCCGCGGCCGGTGCCGAGCTCGCTGCCGGTGATCCGGATGACCTCGATCCCCGACGCCTCCAGCTGCGCGTTCGTCTCGATGTTGCGCTCGTAGGCCACGCACAGCCGGGGCGCGACGGCGAGGGTGTTGTTCCCGTCGTCCCACTGCTCGCGTTCGGCCGTCACCGGGTCCAGGCCGGTGTCGATCACCTTCAGCCGGTCCAGGCCCATCGCCGCGGCGGCGGCCTCCAGGAACGGGCGCGGCTCGGTGACCCGCAGGCCACCGCCGTCCAGCGTGACCGTGTACGCGGTCAGCGAGTGCGCGACCGGCGGGTACATGACCACGGTGTCGACGTCGACCATGGTGCACACCGTGTCCAGGTGCATGGTGGCCCGCTCCTGCGCGATCGGCACCGCCAGCACCGTGTGCGCGAGCCCGGCGCCGATCACCTGCCGGGCCAGCCGCTCGACGCCCGCCGGGGTCGTCCGCTCGCCCGTCCCGACCGCGATCACACCCGGGCACAGCAGCAGGACGTCGCCGCCCTCCAGGTGCTCCAGCGACGGCGAGTACACCGGCTCCACCCCGTCGAACCGCGGGTGGTGCGTGTAGATCAGCCCGAGGAGCTGCGCCTCCCGGCGCCGCGCGTCCATCGCCAGGCTCGTCACCGCCACCCGGTCGCCGATCCAGGTGCTGTTGTCGCGGGTGAACAGCAGGCCGGGCAGCGGGTCCACGATGAAGTCGAGCCGGTCCATCAGCCGGTACACCAGGCCGTGCCCGGACTTCAGCTCCTCGTGCGCCAGCCCCGCGACCAGCGTCTGCGCCAGGTCCTCCGGGTCGAGGTCGCGCAGGTAGCCCTCGACGACGCGGCGGAGCTGGTCGCCGAGCCGCAGGTCGACGATCGCGTCGCCGACCGCCTGCTCCCGCGCCGCCTCGTACTCCAGCGCGTCCTGCAGCAGCTCGGTCACGTACAGCACCTCGACGCCGCGCTCCCGCAGCGCCTCCGCGAACGCGTCGTGCTCCTCCTGCGCCCGCCCCACCCACGGGATCGCGTCGAAGAGCAGCTTGTCGCTGTTGCGCGGCGTCAGCCGCTTCAGCTCCGCGCCCGGACGGTGCAGCAGGACCGTCCGCAGCCGCCCGACCTCGCTGGTCACCCGGTGCTCGTGTGCCGTCGTCCCCGTTGTCTGCGTCACACCAGAAGTCTAGGTCGCCCCTTTCCGGCGGAGCCGACGGCCCGTTCCTGTGCCACGATCCGAGGGTGATCAGGGGGCTATCGCTGCATTTGACCGCCGCGACGCTGCTGCGGGTGTCCGCCGAGGGCGTCGCGACGGCGCTCGTCCTGACCGTCCAGGCCCGGACGGGGCACGCCGCGACCGCCGGCTACCTGCAGACCGCGATGACGCTGCCGTACGTGGTGAGCGGCCCGGTGATCGGCAACGCGCTGGACCGGATGGCCCGGCCGCGCCGCGCCGTCGTCGCGCTGGCCGCCGTCTACGCCGCCGCGACCGGCCTGCTCCTGACGATGGCGGGCGCGTCCCCGCTGGTCCTCGCGCTCTGCGTCGCCGCCGTGATCGGCTGCACCGAGCCCGTCGTCGTGGCGCTGACCAGCCTGCTCCCGCGCTTCGTCCCGGCGGACCGGTTGTCGCGGGCGTACGGGCTGGAGGCGTCCAGCTACAACGTCGCCGCCATCGCCGGCCCCGGCCTCGCCGCCGGGGTCGCCTCCTTCGCGGGCGGCCAGTACGCGGGCGGGGCGATCGTCGCGAGCGCCGTCCTGAGCCTCTTCGCGCTTCCGCTGCTTCCCTTCGCCGCGCCGCCCGGCTCCGCGGACTCGGGCGCGACCGCCGTCCAGACGACCGCGACCCCGGCTGAACGCGACCGGTCCGCGGCCGACGACCCCGTCGAGACGGTCGCCGAAGTCGGCAAGGGAGCGATGGCCGAGCGGGACATCGGCGAGGTCGCCGAGGACGGCCGGTCCGGCCTGGCGGACGTGATCACCGGCGGGCTGGTCGTCCTGGCCCGCGGCCGGGTGCTGCGCGCGCTGACCGTCGCGACCACGCTCGCATGGCTCGGGTTCGGCGGCGTCGCGGTGACGGCCGTCCTGCTGGCCGGGCACATCGGCGCGGCGCCCAGCGCGGGCGGGCGGCTGCTGGTGGCGATGGCCGCCGGGTCGCTGCTCGGTTCGCTGGCGTCGAGCCGCTGGCTGACGCCCGGGCACGCCGAGCCGGTCCTGATCGGCGGGCTCGTCGCGTTCGGCGCCGCGCTGGCGGCGCTCGCGGCGGCGCCGTCGGTGCCGTGGGCGATGGCGGCGTTCTGTGCGGCGGGCCTGGCCGAGGGGCCGGTGTTCGCCGCGACGCTGATGCTGCGCCAGCGCGAGTCGCCGCCGGACCGGCTCGGCCAGGTCAACACCACCGGCGGCAGCCTCAAGATCGGCGCCTCCGCGCTCGGCGCGGCGCTCACCGCCGCGTGCGCCGACGCGGTCGGTCCGGTCGGGCTGGTGCTGGCGATCGCCGCGCTCCAGTTCGCCGGCGCCGCCACCGGCTGGCTGCTGCTGCGGTCTCCAACTCGATGACCAGTCTATATTCCTTGACAGTTATATTCTAGATGAGGCATATTGAGCGACATGGCAACCGCGGTGTGGAGCGCGCTCGCCGATCCGAGCCGGCGCGCGATCCTGGACCGGCTGCTGCACGGGCCGCGTCCGGTCGGCGACCTGGCGCGCGAGTGCGGGCTCAGCCAGCCCGGCGCATCCAAGCACCTGCGCGTGCTGCGCGAGGCCGGGCTGGTCGACGTCCAACGCGACGCGCAGCGCCGGCTCTACGCGATCCGGCCCGCCCCGATGGCGGAGCTGGACGCCTGGCTCGCGCCCTACCGCCGGTTGTGGAACGCGCGCCTGGACGCGCTCGGCGACCGGCTGGACGCCCAGGCCACCGACGACCGGAAAGGCGATCCATCATGATCATCACCAATCCCGGCGAATACCTCGACCTCGGCGGGCGCCCCGCCGTCCGCTTCGAGCGGATCTACGACCACCCGGTCGACCGGGTCTGGCGGATGGTCAGCGACCCGGAGGAACTGGCCCACTGGTTCCCGTCCCCCGAGATCACCATCGACCTCGCCGTGGGCGGCGCGATCACCTTCTCCGGCGACCCGAACATGCCCGACGCGACGTCCACCGGCCGCGTCATCGATCTCGCGCCGCCGCGCCGGCTCGCGTTCACCTGGGGCGGCGACGAGCTGCACTTCGACCTCGAACCGCTGGCCGGCGGCCGGACCCGGTTCGTCCTCACCAACGTGCTCGAAGCCCGGAACGCGGCGGCGCGCAACGCGGCAGGCTGGGACCTCTGCCTGTCCGCGCTCGACGCCCTGGCCGAGGACCGCGCCGCCGAGCCGGGCGAGTGGAAGCCGAGGTACGACGAGTACGTGGCCGCCGGCCTGCCGTCCGGCGCCGAGATCCCCGGCCAGGCCTGACCGGCCGGTGGTCAGCGGGGCGGCCGCAGTCCCGCGATCAGGAAGCCGACCAGCCGGCGCGCGTCGTACCGCTCGTCGCTCTCCGCGCCGATGCAGAGGTTCCCGATGCCCCGCATGAGCTCGTAGGCGGAGATCCCGGAGCGGATCTCGCCGGCGGCGGCCGACGCGTCGAGCAGCCGCCCGCACACCGGCATGAGGCGTTCGAGGAAGTAGGCGTGCAGCGTCTCGAAGCCGGCGGTGTCGGACCGCAGCACGGCGGCGAGCCCGTGCTTGGTGACCAGGAAGTCGACGAACAGGTCGATCCACCGCCCCAGCGCCGCGTACGGCGTCGCGCTCTCCTCCAGCAGGACGGGTCCGGCCTCGGCGCACGCCTCGACCTGGTGCCGGTAGACGGCCACGATGAGGTCCGCCCGCGTCGGGAAGTGGCGGTAGATGGTGGCCGTCCCGACGCCCGCCTTGGCCGCGATGTCGCGGACCGGCGCCTCCACGCCCGAGGTCACGAAGATCTCTGCGGCCGCGTCGAGCAGCGCCTCCTGGTTGCGCCGGGCGTCCGCCCGCCGGGGCCGGGCCGCGCGCTCCGCGCCGCGCTCGCCGTCGTTCACCGCGCCCTCCGACTCGTGGGTTGCTAAACGGGACATTGTTCCGTATCGTTCAAACGGGACAACGTTCCGGTTGTCCATGATGCCAGAGCGCGACTCCGGCCACCAAGCCCCGCCGCCATTCGCGGTCCTGCGGGGCCCATCGAACGAACCGAACGAAGGCATGCCCATGTCGAACTCCCCGACCACGGTCGTCACCGCCAGGCCGGTCGTGCTCCCCGCCCCCGGCCGGGGCGAGGACCTCCAGGTCAGCGTGTCCGCGCCCGCTACCGGCGGCGAACTGCCCGTCATCGTGTTCTCGCACGGCTTCGGCTGGTCGATGGACGGCTACGCGCCGCTGGCCGACCACTGGGCCGCCAGCGGCTTCGCGGTCGTCCGGCCCACCCACCTCGACTCCAGGACGCTCGGCATCCCCGCCGACGACCCGCGCACGCCGCACATCTGGCGCCTGCGCGTCGACGACCTGGAGCGCGCCATCGACGGGCTCGACGTCCTGGAGGCCGCCGTGCCCGGCCTCGCCGGGCGCCTCGACCGCACCCGCATCGCCGTCGCCGGCCACTCCTGGGGAGCCCAGACGGCGAGCATGCTGCTGGGCGCGCGGGTCCTCGACTCCGGCGGCGTCCCGGGCGAGGACATGTCCGACCCCCGGGTGAAGGCGGGCGTCCTGCTCGCCCTGACCGGCACGGGCGGCGCCGACCTCTCCGCGTTCGCGGCCGAGCACTTCCCCTTCATGAACCCGTCCTTCGACGACATGGCCGCGCCCGCGCTCATCGTCGCGGGGGACCAGGACCGGTCGCCGCTGTCCACCCGGGGACCGGACTGGTTCACCGACCCCTACGTCCTCAGCCCGAAGGACAAGAGCCTGCTCACGCTGTTCGGGGCAGAGCACTCGCTCGGCGGGATCCCGGGATACGAGATCGCGGAGACGACGGACGAGAGCCCCGAGCGCGTCGCCCTGATCCAGCGGCTCAGCACCGCCTACCTGCGCAGCGTCCTCTACCCGGGCGACACCGGCTGGCAGGAGGCGCGCTCCGCACTGGAGGACGCCTCCGAGCCGCTGGGGAAGCTCGAAAGCAAGTAGGCGGATCCCCCTCCCCATCTGACCGCAAGGCCACACGGCGAAAGGATCCGACCATGCCGCAGGCACCCAGTTTCGGAATCATGACCGCGCCGATGCAGGTCGGCTACGACGACATCCTGCGGGTCTGGCGCGACGCCGACGCGATCCCGGAGATCGGGCACGCCTGGCTGTTCGACCACCTCATGCCGATCGGCGGCGACCCGGACGGCCCGGCCTTCGAGGGCTGGACGCTGCTGTCCGCCCTCGCCGCGCGAACCCGGCGGCTACGCCTCGGCCTGCTGGTGACGAGCAACCGGTTCCGGCCGCCCGCGATGCTCGCCAAGATCGCCACCACCGTCGACATCGTCTCCGGCGGACGGCTCGACTTCGGCATCGGCGCCGGCTCCCGTCCCGGCCACCCGCTGGCCCGCCGCGAGTACGAGGCGCACGGCCTGCCCTTCCACGATTTCGGGCACTCCGTGGAGAGCCTCGCCGAAGCGTGCACGATCATCCGGCGGCTGTGGACGGAGACCGAGCCGTTCGACGTCGACGGCGCCCATCACCGGCTGACCGGCGCGTTCGGCAACCCCAAGCCCGTCCAGCGCCCGCACCCGCCGATCCTCATCGGCGGCCGCTCGTCCGCGACGCTGCGCGTGGCCGCCGAACACGCCGACCTGTGGAACATCCCCGGCGGCGACATCGAGGACGTCACCGCCCGCAGCGCGCTGCTGGACCGCTACTGCGCCGACATCGGCCGCGACCCGGCCTCGATCACCCGTTCCGTCCACCTGCCCGTCTCCTACGACGAGCCCGGCGCCACCAGGGACGCGATCGGCGAGGTGCTCGACGCCGGCTTCCGGCACATCGTCCTCGGGCTGCCGTCGCCCTACCCCGACGGGGTCGCCCGGTGGGTCGCCGACGAACTGGTCAAAGCGTCCACCTGACCCCGCCGGGCCGGTGCCTACGGCACTCGCACGGACCGGTAGACGAGGAAGGGGAGACCGTCCCCGACCGTGCGGGTCTCGACCAGCCGCATCGGCTTCTTGGCGCTCGTCCCGCCGAAGAGGCGCCGGCCGCCGCCGAGCACGAACGGGTAGACGATCAGCCGCAGCTCGTCGACGAGGTCGTGCTCCAGCAGCGCCTGCACGAGCCCGCTGCTGGCGTAGACGACGATGTCCCCGTCCACCTCCCGCTTCAGCGCCGAGACCTCGTCCGCCAGGTCGCCCTTCAGGACCGTCGAGTTCTCCCAGCCGAGGTCCTTGAGGGTCGAGGACATGACGTACTTGGGCAGGCTCCGCAGCCTGTCCGCCCACGCGCCGGTCCGGGACTGCCAGCCGCGCGCGAGGAACCACTCGTAGCTCAGCCGGCCCATGAGCAGGGCCTCGGCGCTCATCGCCTCCTCGAACTCGACCTCGGCCCACGCCTTGCGGTCCTCGTCCCCCATCCAGTCGAACCAGCTGCCGAACCTGGAGCCGTCGTCCTCGGCCGCGATCTCGATGACTCCGTCGAGCGAGACGTTCTCGCTGACAACGATCTTTCCCATGGCGCTTCTCCCGTCGCTGTCGTGCCTGACACCGATCCAGACGCCACGGCGACGGGAAAGGGGGCGGCCGGCGACCGCCCCCTTTCTGCCCCGGCCGGCGTCCGTACAGGATGGGAACTCGGAGAGAGGTGGCGACAGTGGAGCTGGTGAGAGCCGACCTGATCTCAAGGGCGCGGGCCGGGGACGGCGAAGCGTTCCGGGCGCTGACCGAACCGCACCGCCGCGAGCTGCACGTGCACTGCTACCGGATGCTCGGCTCGTTCCAGGACGCCGAGGACGCCCTCCAGGAGACCCTGCTGGACGCCTGGCGGGGCCTCGGCGGGTTCGACGGCCGCGCCTCCATCCGGACCTGGCTCTACCGGATCGCCACCAACCGGTGCTTCAGCACGCTCCGCTCGGCGGCTCGGCGCCCGGCCAAGGCATGGGACATCCCGGGCATCGAACCGCCCGAACCGACCCGGCTCGGCGAGATCGCGTGGTTGGAGCCGTTCCCCGACGCGCTCCTCGAAGGCGCGCAGCCCGGGCCGCTCGGCCCGGAGGCCCGCTACGAGCGGACCGAGTCCGTCTCGCTGGCCTTCGTCACCGCGCTCCAGGCCCTGCCGCCCCGCCAGCTCGCCGTCCTCATCCTGCGCGACGTCCTCGGGTTCCCGGCGAACGAGGTCGCCGCCATGCTGGACACGACCGTCGAATCGGTGAAGAGCGCCCTCAAGCGGGCGCGCACCGGCCTGCGGCGGTCGCGGCCGGCGCTCACCGCCCCCGAACCGCCCCCCGCCGCCGGCTCGCCCGCCGAGAACACCCTCGTGGCGCACTTCGTCCGCGCCTGGGAGACCGCTGACATCGACGCGCTGGTCGCCCTGCTCACCGACGACGTCTTCGTGTCCATGCCGCCGCTGCCCTTCGAGTACGAGGGCCGGGACGTCGTGGTCCGCTTCTGCGCCGGCATGTTCGGTGCGGGCCGGAGGTTCGACCTCGTGCCGGCGCGGGCCAACGGCCAGCCGGCGTTCGGGGTCTACCTGCGCGGCAGCAACGGCGTCCGCCACGGAACCGGCCTGTTCGTCCTCACCCTGGCCGGCGACCGGATCAGTGCCATGACCCGCTTCGAGAACAGCGTGCTCCCCTGGTTCGGGCTACCGCGCTCGCTCCCGAGCCGGTAGCGGGAGCGCATCACCTCACCGCGGCGTGGGGTTCGAGAAGAGCATGGCGCTCCGCCCAGGCGGTGACCGAGGCGGCGATGGTGTCCGGACGGTCCTCGGGGGCGTGGTGACCGGACGGGCCGCCGTGCTCGATCTCCAGGTTCGCGACGTGCTCCGCGCACCACTCGGCCATCGCCGGGGTGATCCCCAGCGTGGGCGAGGTGTCGAAGGTGATCAGCAGCTTGGGGACGTCGTGGCTGGCGGCCAGCCACTCGCCGTACCGAGTGACCCGCGCGTGCACGTCGGCGGGCTCTCCGTTGATCGGCATCGAACGCGCCCACTGGAGGATCGGGCGGCGGCTCTCCGGCGTGGGGTACGGCTCCAGGTACGGCCGGAGTTCGTCCTCGTCGAGCGGCGTGAGGACGCCGCCGGTGAACGCGGTCTCCACGAAGAAGTTCGTTTCGAGTACCAGCTTCTCGCCCTCGGCCCCGCGCATGGCCTCGGCGCGGGCGCGCGGCGCCTCGCCCATCTCGTCCCAGGTCACGGGCCTGACGATCGTCTCGAAGAACGCGACGCCGCGCACCCGTCCCGGATGGCGGGCCGCCCAGTCGAACGCCAGCGCGCCGCCCCAGTCGTGGCCGACCAACACGACCTCGTCCAGGCCCAGCGCGTCGAACCAGGCGTCCAGGTAGCGGGCGTGGTCGTCGAACCGGTACGGCACGTCCGGCTTGCCCGAGCGGCCCATGCCGATGAGGTCGGGGGCGAGCAGCCGCCCGTCCCCGCCCATCGCGGGCAGCACCCGCCGCCACAGCCGCGACGAGCCGGGGTTCCCGTGCAGGAACACGACGGGCGCGCCGTCCCCGGTCTCCTCGTAGTACATCGTCGAGTCGAGCACATCGATCGTCGGCATGGGACCCTCCGCTCATTGGCGACACCAACGTTGGCGCCACCAATGAAATTACATCGTTGGTTCCACCAACGCAACCCCTCGCGAGGGCTCGGAAAATCGATCGACTTCCCCCAAAGCGCTCCGTAGTGTGCGGGACATGTTCTTCGCGGCCGGCACCCGGACGCTCGCAGGCGACCGCCTGCTGAGCGCGGTGCCGGCTGCCTTCCCCACGGCAGCGGCAGCAGCAGCGGCGCCCGCCGGCGACGGCGTCCGACGCTGACCCCTCTCCGTCCCGCCTCCGGAGAACCAGCGGAGGGGGGTGGTCCAGACGAGCGCGGCGGCATCCGCAGGGGTGCGCGCCGCGCGGGTTCTCACGTTCGGATCATCGTGAGGACGAAGAGATCATGGCGAAGAAGCTGTACGAGCGGGACAAGCCGCACCTGAACATCGGCACGATGGGGCACGTCGACCACGGCAAGACGACCCTCACCGCGGCGATCACCAAGGTGCTGGCCGAGCGCGGGCTGGCGTCCGCCGTGCCGTTCGAGGGCATCGACCGCGCCCCCGAGGAGCGCGACCGCGGCATCACCATCAACATCGCGCACGTCCAGTACTCCACCGCGACCAGGCATTACGCCCACATCGACATGCCCGGCCACGCCGACTTCGTGAAGAACATGATCACGGGGGCGGCGCAGGTGGACGGCGCGGTGCTGGTCGTGTCGGCGCAGGACGGCGCGATGCCGCAGACGCGGGAGCACATCGTCCTGGCGCACCAGGTCGGCGTCCGGCACATCGTGGTCGCGCTGAACAAGTCCGACATGGTGGAGGACACCGAGCTGCTCGACCTCGTCGAGCTGGAGGTGCGCGAGCTGCTGAGCGAGTACGGGTTCCCCGGCGACGAGGTGCCGGTGGTCCGGGTGTCCGGGCTGAAGGCGCTGGAGGGCGACCCGTACTGGACGGCCCGGATCGGCGACCTGCTCGACGCGATCGACGCGTACGTGCCGGTGCCGGACCGGGTGCTCGACAAGCCGTTCCTCATGCCGGTGGAGGGCGTGCTCACCATCACCGGGCGCGGCACCGTCGTGACCGGGGTGGTGGCGCAGGGCTCCGTCCGGATCGGGGACGCGGTGGAGGTCGTCGGGCTCGGCGAGTCGTTCGGCACGGTCGCGACCGGGCTGGAGACGTTCGGCCAGTCGATGGACCACGCCGAGGCGGGCGACAACACCGCGATGCTGCTCCGCGGCGTGCGGCGCGACCAGGTGCGGCGCGGCCAGGTGGTCGCGGCGCCGGGCGCGATCCGCCCGCACACCCGGTTCCGGGCGCGGGTCCGGGTGCTGACGGCGGCGGAGGGCGGCCGGAGCGGGCCGTTCTTCCACGGGTACCGGCCGCAGTTCCACTTCCGGACGACGGACGTGGTCGGCGGCGTGGACCTCGGCGGCGAGGGCGGCATGGCGATGCCCGGTGACTCCGTCGAGATGGCCGTCGAGCTCGGCCGGCCCGTCGCGATGAGCGAGGGGCTCGGGTTCGCGATCCGGGAGGGCGGCCGGACGGTCGGCGCGGGCACCGTCGTCGAGCTGCTCGGCTAGGCCGCCGGGCGCAGCGGGTCCGGTGGGTCGGTGACGGCCCGCCGGATCCCGTATTTTGTCGACTTATCGTCTCTTGTGGGGCGTTGGGCTTCGGACGGACCGAAATTCTCCCGAGTGGAGTGACCGGACGGTCGCGAACCGCTGGCGGACAAGATCGCGATGTGGTGGGATTTCCCCCATCATCCCCGCTGGTATGCCCCTGATGGAGAACGTGTGCGAGCCCCCCGCGCTCTGATTCCCCTGCTCTCGGTCTGCGGAGCCGCGGCCGTCGTCATCGCCGCGGGCCTCGGCGCCGACATCGACGGCCTGCCCGGCGGCGGACCGGCGCACGCCGACGGCGCCGTCCGCAAACCGCCCCCGAAGGCCACCGTCAAGGCGCTGACCTGGAACGTCTGCGGCGCCGCCGACCCCGGCTGCCCGCTCGGCGGACGGCCCGCCGAGCTCGCCAAACGGGTCGCCGACCAGCTGCACTCCACCGAGGTCGGCGGACGCAGGGTCCGCACGAACGCCGCGTTCCTCCAGGAGATCTGCTCGGGGCAGGTGCAGGCGCTGAAGCGGGCGTCCTGGTTCGCCAAGTGGAGCTGGGAGTTCGCCGCGTACCCCAGCGGCCCGTCCTGCGCCGGGGGGCAGGGACGGCTCGGCGTCGCGCTCGGCGCGGCGACGCCGCTGGCCGGCGCGCAGCGGACGAAGCTGCCCTCCCCGGCCGCGCGCCCGCGCGTCGCGCTGTGCGGCGAGGCCACGGCGTGGAGCACGCGCCTGTGCGTCACGCAGTTCAGCTCGTCCGCCGAGGACCCGCAGGGCGAATGGCGCCGCAAGCAGGGGCGCGCCTACGCGGCCCTCGCCGGGACCGGCGCCCGCGTCGTGGCCGGCGGCGACCTCGCCGAACCGCCCGAGAACGCGGCGCTCGACCCGCTGTACCGCGCCTATGCCGAGTGCGACCAGTCGGGGTCCTCGCGCACCGGCGCGAAGACCCTCCAGGACTGGCGGGGCGCCGCCGTGGAGAAGGACGACTACCTGTTCCTGACCAAGTCGGCCACCGTCTCCTGCAGCGTCCCCGCCGCCGTCGGCAAGTCCTCCGACCACCGGCCCGTCTCGGCGGTGATCCACTTCAGCTAGTGGACGCCGCGGTCGCGGTCCTGCCAGTAGGGGGCGCGGAGCTGGCGCTTGAGGATCTTGCCCGTGGGGTTGCGCGGGATCGCGTCGCGGCGCTCCACCGACGTCGGGCACTTGAAGTGGGCGAGGCGCTCGCGGCAGTGGTCGACGATCTGCTGCTCGGGGACGTCCTCGGACAGCACGACCAGGGCCTTCGGCGTCTCGCCCCACCGCGCGTCGGGCACGCCGATGACGGCGCAGTCGGTGACGGCGGGGTGCCCCATCAGCACGTTCTCGACCTCCGCGGGGTAGATGTTCTCCCCGCCTGAGATGATCATGTCCTTGACCCGGTCGTGGATGTAGAGGTAGCCGTCCTCGTCGAGGTAGCCCGCGTCGCCCGTGCGGAACCAGTTGTCTTCGGACAGCGCCGAGGCGGTCGCCTCCGCCATCCCCCAGTAGCCCTTCATGTTCTGCGCCGTCCGGCAGACGATCTCGCCGACCCGCCCGGGCGGCAGGTCCTCGCCCGTCGCCGGGTCGGCGATCCGCAGCTCGCAGCCGGAGTTGGGCAGCCCCGCGCTGCGCAGCCGGCGGGCGTTCGGGCCGTCCGGGTCGTGGTCCTCGGCGGGCAGCATCGTGATCGCGCCGGTGACCTCCGTCAGCCCGTACACCTGCATGAACTCGGCACCCGGCAGCATCGCCATCGCGCCGCGCAGCACCTCCTCGCTGATCGGCGACGCCCCGTACAGCATCAGCTTGAGGCTGGACAGGTCGCAGGCCGTCACCTCGGGGATCAGCGGCATGAACTGCAGCAGGACCGGGACGAGGAAGATGTGCGTGACGCGATGCCGCTCGATGGCCTGCGCGATCTCGGTCGGGTCGGGCTCCCGGCTGATCACGCCCGTGATGCCGTTGTAGACGACCGAGACCGTCAGCACGTTGCCCGCGACGTGGTACATCGGCATCGCGACCATCAGGACGGTCGTGTCGTCGACGTCCCACGCGTCGTTGGTCACCTCGAGCGCGGCGAGGAAGTTGTCGTGGGTGAGCATCACGCCCTTGGGCAGGCCCGTGGTGCCCGACGAGTAGAGCTGCACGAACACGTCGGACGTGGCGCCCTCGTAGGCGGGCGGCTCGGCGTCGGCCGCGTCCATCCAGGCGGCGTAGTCGAGGTGGGAGCTTCCGTCCGCGCCGATGACCACGGTGTGCGTGGTGTGCTCGAGCTTCCCGGTGATCGCGTCCAGCACCGGGACGAACTCGGGCCCGACGATGAACACCTTCGCCTGCGCGTTGTTGACGATGTAGGCGACCTCGTCAGGCGCGAGCCGGTAGTTCACGGGCACCTGGACGGCGCCGATCCGCGCCGCGCCGAACAGCTGCTCGGCGTACTCCGGCGAGTTCTTGTCCAGGATCGCGACGCGGTCGCCGCGGCCGATCCCGGCGGCGGCCAGCGCGGCGGCGGCCCGGTCGGCGCGCCGGTCGAACTCGCGGTAGGTGAGCCGTGCGTCGCCCGCGACGTAGGCGACCCGGTCGGGCTGCGCGAGCGCCCGCTCGCGAAGGATGTCAGTCAGACCCGGCACGGTAGGTCCTTTCGCCGATGACCGCCTGGTTGTCCCGGCATCATGCGGTCATCGGCGAAGCCCCGGCAAGGGGGGACGCGCTACCGGTTGCTGCGGGCCATCTTGGAAACGAGGGTCACCGCGAGGACGACGATGACGGCGACGAACCCGATGAAGAAGAAGAACTTCAGCATCGAGATGATCGCGCCGATCACGGTCATCAGCAGCCAGATCGCGAGGACGACGCCGACAATGGTCAGGATTGTCTTACCCATGTCCCTCACCGTATTCGGTCATGGCGGGCAGGGCATCACCCTTCAGTACGAAGCGGAACCCGCTACCTCTGGACGTTCGGCGGAGGCCGACCCTGAGTCCCGCCAGGGGACCGCCCGGGGTCGTCTCAGGGGGCCGGGGGTGGGGCGGCCGGCGTCCCGGGGGGCCCCCCCCCCCCCGCCGGGCGGCGGCGGCGCGTTGAAGGGCCGGCCGGAGGGCGGCGGAGGCTGGCTGCCGGGCGGGGGCGGTGCGTTGAACGGCTGCCCCGACGGCGGCGGAGGCTGCATCGGCTGGCCGCCGGGCGCGCCGTACGGCTGCGCGGGCGGCGCCCCGAAGGGCTGGGCGGGCTGCCCCATGGGCGGCTGACCGAACCCGGCCCCCGGCTGCGGCTGCGGCCCGGTCCACCCGGGCTGCCGCTGCTGCGCCGCCCCGAACCCGCCGGACATCGACACCCGCAGCGCGCCGAGCCCGCCCGCGATCACCACGGCCAGCAGCTCGTAGGCGAAGTACTTGTCGAAGCGCGGCTTCATGATCGCGCTGACCATGCCGTCCGGGACCCGCTCCAGGCCGATCATCAGGGCCAGCAGGGCGCCGATCCGCTTGCCGACCTCCATCACCACGAGCGCGGAGACCGCCGCGAGGATCGGCGGGACGGGCCCGCGCGGCCGGCACAGCATGAGCCCGAGCGCGGTGACGAGCCCGCCGAGCACGCACACGAACAGGAAGAACCCGGTCGAGCTGCGGAAATGCAGCATCTCCGGGGACGGATAGCTGGCGAACGCGGACGCGGCGATGACGACCCCGGTGGCGACGGCGCCGCCGACCAGCACCATGGCGATCGCGCCGCCCGTGGACGTCGCGGGACGAGACTGGGACATTCGCCCATTAAAGCGGGCATCGGTCATCGGCGCAGTCCGAACCTTCCCATCCCTGATCAGTTCCTTACGGAGTGGTGACGGGTGGAGTGGAACCGTCGCCGGCGCCCGTAGCGTGGAGAGGGTGATGTCCCTGCGCGCATGCGAACCGCGATGGTGAGCGGATGGTGAACCAAGCCGGCCGGGTGCTGGTGGTCGACGACGACCCGACCGTCGCCGAGGTCGTCGCCCGGTACCTGGCCCGCGACGGGCACGAGGTGGAGTGCGTCGCCGACGGCCCCGCCGCGCTGCGCCGGGCCCTGGACCGCCCGCCGGACCTGGTCGTCCTCGACCTGATGCTGCCCGGCATGGACGGCCTGGAGGTGTGCCGGCGGCTCCGCGAGACCTCGGCCGTCCCGATCGTCATGCTCACCGCGCTCGGCGCCGAGACCGACCGGCTCGTCGGCCTGGAGACCGGCGCGGACGACTACGTGACCAAGCCGTTCAGCCCGCGCGAGCTGGCGCTGCGGGTGCGGTCGGTGCTGCGGCGGGCGCGCGGGGCGGTGGTCCCGGCCGTCCCGGCGGGCCCGCTGCGCGACGGGGACCTGGTCGTCGACGTCGGCGCGCACGAGGCGGGGCTGCGCGGCGCGGCGCTCGCGCTCACCTCCCGCGAGTTCGATCTGCTGGCGTTCCTGATGCGCCACCCGCGCCGCGCGTTCACCCGCGACGAGCTGCTCGAACGCGTCTGGGACTGGTCGTTCGGCGACTCCTCGACGGTCACCGTGCACGTCCGGCGGCTGCGCGAGAAGATCGAGGACGACCCGACCGCGCCGCGCCGGATCGTCACGGTGTGGGGCGTCGGCTACCGCTACGAGCCGGAGGCCGGGGCCGAGGTCGGGGCCGGAGCCGAGGTCGGGGAGGGAGACCGGTGATCCCGTTCCCGGATCTGCTCCTGGTCGTCTTCTACGCGGCGCTCGCCGCGCTGCTGGTCGCCGCGGTCGCGCTCGGCCTGCTGCGCCTGCTGCGCTCCCGCTCGGTGGCGATCCAGCTGGTCGTCGTGGCGGCGGCCACCGTCCTGGCGACGGTCTCCGGCATCCTGGTGATCTCGTTCCTGATGCTGATCAACCAGCATGACCGGTCGGTCGTGCTGGCGGTCGTGACGTCCGCCGGGCTGGTCGGCACGCTGGTCTCGGTGCTGCTCGGGCGGCGGCTCGTGGCCGCGAACCGGGTGCTGGTGGACGCCGTCCGCGCGGACCGGTTCCACCCGCCGACCGCGCACCTGCCGGCCGAGCTGGCCGAGCTGTCGCGGGAGCTGGAGGCCGCCTACGACCGGCTCGCCGCCGCCCACGAGCGCGAGCAGGCGCTCGAGGCGAGCCGCCGCGAGCTGGTCGCGTGGGTCAGCCACGACCTGCGCACCCCGCTGGCGGGGCTGCGCGCGATGGCGGAGGCGCTGGAGGACGGCGTCGTCGCCGACGCCGGCACCGTCCGGCGCTACCACGGGCGCATCCGCGTGGAGGTCGAGCGGCTCGCCGAGATGGTGGACGACCTGTTCGAGCTGTCCCGCATCCACGCGGGCGCGCTGCGGCTGTCGCGCGAGCGCGTCGGCCTCGCCGAACTGGTCGCCGAGGCGGTCGCGGGCGCGGAGGCGCTCGCGCAGGCCAAGGGCGTGCAGATCCGCGGGGACGTCCGCGCGGGCCTGCCGGTCCACGTGGACGCCGGCGAGCTGGGGCGGGCGCTGCGCAACCTGGTGGTGAACGCGATCCGGCACACCCCGGGCGACGGCGCCATCGAGATCACCGGCGAGGTGGCCGGCGGCGAGGCCCGGGTGACGGTGGCCGACGCCTGCGGCGGCATCCCGGAGGCCGACCTGCCGCGCGTGTTCGACGTCGCGTTCCGCGGCGAGGCGGCCCGCACGCCGGGCGGCGGCGCGGGGCTCGGCCTCGCGATCGCGCGCGGCATCGTCGAGGCCCACGCCGGCGAGATCGGCGTCGCGAACGCCGGCCCCGGCTGCCGCTTCGAGGTCCGCCTTCCCCTGACCGCCTGATCAGTCGAGGGACTCGTCGAGGGCGCGGAAGGTGGGGCAGGGCCAGCGCCACATGCAGGCGCGGCAGCGGCGGATGGGGCTGTCGGGGTCGCTGGTGATGCCGCCGGCCTCCTGCGGGCGGTGCAGGTCGAGGATCCGGACGCCCAGTTCGGCGAGCGCGAGGACCTCGTCCCGGGCGCCGGCGAGGAAGGCGAGGTCCTCGCGGGCCAGCCGGGTCCTGACCGGGACGTAGCCGTCCCGGTTCACCAGCCGCGCGAGGTACTGCGTGGACGTCCGCCACGGCGTGGACTTCGCCGAGCGGGCCCGGATCGTCTCCAGGCGCTCGCGGAGCCGCGTGTGCCGCGGGTCGGTCGTTCGGTCGGCCTTCACGTGCCGCGCACCCCCCAATGCCGCTGTTGCACGGGGCCAGCCTTCCCTACTCGGGACGTCCGCGCGTGGGGAACGGGGGAGTTGCCGGAGAGGGGGCTCCGGGCCCGCCCGAGGATGAAAGCGGGTCATCACAGCGCGTAGTTCTCAAAGCGTATGGGCCGTTCCGGGTCGCGCGCGCCACGGACACGCCCGCGCCACACGCGAGTTCCCGAACCGTCTGGCTCGCGGGCCGTAGTCGAGATAGTGTGCCGGACGTGGAGCTAAATGTCTCGACCGCGTCTCAGGGAGGTCACGCCGTCGTTACGGCGACCGGCGAGCTGGACCTGTACACCGCGCCCCGGCTGCAGGCGGCCCTCGCGGGCCTGCTGCGCGGCCAGATCGACCGCATCGTGGTCGACCTGGCCGGCGTCGAGTTCTGCGACTCGACCGGCATGAACGTGCTGCTGGCGGCCATGAAGCGGATGAAGGAGCAGGGCGGCTCGCTGGAGCTGGCCGCACCGCGCCCCGCCGTCAAGCGGATCCTGCAGGTCACCGGGCTCGACACCGTGTTCACCGTGACCGACGACGCGGCGCCCGCCCTGGACTGACCGCGCGGCACGACCGCATCCGAACCGACACCGGACCATCGGCACCGGCCCGCCGGGCGGCCCATCGCCTCCGGCGGTCCCGGTACCGCCGACCCGGCCCGCGGGCGCGCGAGCCCCGCGGGCCCCGTCCCGTACGCCGTCCCGTCTTCGCGGCAACCCCGGTTGTTCACGGCGGCATGCCCGCGCGCCGACTACGATCGCCGATATGCAGGATGCGGATTTGCACGGCGCGGAAATGCCCGGGGCCGGTGCCGGCACCGGCGGTGCGGACCTCCACGGCGTGGCGGTGATCGTCCCGGCCAAGGACGAGGCCGACCGCATCGCGGCCACCGTCAAGGCCGCGCAGGAGCTTCCCGGCGCCGACCTGGTCATGGTCGTGGACGACGGCTCGTCCGACGGCACCGGGCGGGTGGCCGCGCAGGCGGGCGCCCGGGTCGTGCGGCACAGCCGCAACCGGGGCAAGGGCGCCGCGATGGAGACCGGCGCGGAGGCCGTCCGGCTGCTGGACGAGGGCCGCGACCAGCCCCGCCACCTGCTGTTCCTGGACGCCGACCTCGCCGAGACCGCGCGCGAGGCGGCGCCGCTCGTCGCCCCGGTGCGGGCCGGCGAGGCCGACATGACGATCGCGGCGTTCTCCTCGACGGTGAAGCTCGGCGGGCACGGGTTCGTCGTCCGGCTGTCCCGCGACGGGATCCGCCGCGCCACCGGCTGGGAGGCCACCCAGCCGCTGAACGGGCAGCGCTGCCTGACCCGCGCCGCGTTCGACGCCGCGCTCCCCCTCGCCGCCGGGTTCGGCGTCGAGACCGCGCTCACGATCGACCTGCTGCGCAAGGGCTTCCGGGTCACGGAGGTGGAGGTGCCGCTCGCGCACCGCGCGACCGGGACCGACTGGCACGCTCAAGTGCACCGCGGCCGGCAGTTCCGCGACGTGGCCAGGGCGCTGGCCGTGCGGGAGCCCGTCGTGGCCGAGCGGCTCGCCCGCCTGCGCGGCCGCCGCAAGTGACGCGCCCCGGTCCCGCGCGGCCGGGCACCACCGGGCCGGGGGCCGTCGGGCTGTGGGCGATCGCGGCCTCCCTCTGCTGCTTCCTCGCCACCGCGCTGCTCGGCCCCTCGGCCTTCCAGCCCGCGATGGACGCGCGGTTCGGGGAGCCGCCGTACTCGCTGGACGTGCATCCCTCGCCGTACGCGGTGCTCGGGCTCGTCGTGGCGGGCGTCCTCGCGGGGACCGCGGGCCTCGCGCTGTGCTTCCGCGCCGTCCGGCGCGGCTGGCGGGTGCGGGCGTTCCCGCTGGTGGTGGCGGGCCTGCTGGCGGCGGTCGGGTTCATGTTCATGCCGCCGGTCGGGTCGACCGACCATCTGAACTACGCCTCGTACGGGCGGATGGCGGCGACGGGCCACGACCCGTACGAGACGCGGGCGGTGGACCTGCCGAAGGACCCGGTCGCCGGGGCGCCCGAGGAGTGGCGGTCGACGCCGTCGGTGTACGGGCCGATCGCGACGGGGGAGCAGGCGGTCGCGTCGTGGATCGGCGGCGGCTCGGTGCGGCTGACGGTGTTCGTGCTGTCGGTGTTCAACGTCCTGGCGTTCGCCGTGACCGCGGTGCTGCTCTACCGGACGTCCCGCGACGAGGAACGCCGGCTGCGGACCGCGCTGCTGTGGACGTGCAACCCGCTGCTGCTCTTCCACCTGATCTCGGGCGCGCACAACGACGTCTTGGCGATCGCGCCGATGGTCGCGGCGCTGACGGTGTTCGACTCCTACGCCTCCGGCGGGCGGTGGCGGCTGTGGGGGCGGTCGCTGGCGGCGGGCGTCCTCACCGGCGCGGGCGCGGCGATCAAGCTGCCCGCGGCGCTGGTCGGCGGCGGCCCGGCGTGGGCGCTGCTCCGGGAGGTGTGGAGCGGACGCAGGTGGCAGGCGGTCGGCGGGCTCGTCGCGCTGTTCGGCGGCGCCGCCGCGACCGCCGCGACCGCATACGCGCTGGCCGGCCCGCACGCCCTCGACCAGGTGCGGGAGGCGAGCAACATGGTCTCGTTCGCCACCCCCTGGCACCTCCTCGATCGGATGCTCGGACGCGGCTCGCAGCGCGACGTGATCAAGTCGGGCTCGCTGGTGCTCGGGTTCGTCCTGTTCCTGCTGCTGGCGCGCGGTCTCCCCAAGGACGACCTGTCCAGGGACGGGACGCTGCCGGGACGCCCGGGGCAGGCCGCCAACCGGCGGATGGCCACCGCGCTCGTGCTGGCCTGGCTGCTCGCCGCGCCCTACGTGCTGCCCTGGTACGACGGGTTCGGCTGGGCGCTGCTGGCGCTGCTCCCCTGGTCGCGCATCGACTGGATCCTGCTGGCCCACACCGCCGCGCTCAGCCTCGCCTACCTTCCCGCACGCGCGCCCCAGCGCATCGGGATGCCGCACGACCTGTCGTGGCTGTTCACCGTGGTCAGGCCGACGGTGATTCCGTGGACGCTTCTCGCGGTGCTCGCGGCCTTGGCTGTTCAGTGCCTTCGTCCAGGTCGATCTCCAGCGAGCGCACCCCGGCCGCGAGCATCAGCGGGGTCGCCAGGCTGAAGGCCACCGACAGGATCACCACGCCCGAGTCGTTCACCAGCGTCCCGATGATGCCGACCGCGAGCGCGCAGATCAGCGCCGGGCGCATCGTCCAGCTGTGCTGGTAGGCGCGGTGCAGCAGGGACACCGCCCGCCACCGCGTCGGGCGCGCCAGCACGAAGAACAGGAACACCAGCGCGGCGGCCAGCGCCAGCGTGAACGGCCAGTACCCGAGGCTGTTCAGCATGGCGTTGAACTTGCGGGTGACGACGTCCCAGGCGTTGCCGTCCATCAGGTCCTGCCAGAACCGGCCCATGTGGGTCGGGTTGGCGCTGCGCGAGTTCCACCAGGAGATCGCGAGCACCAGCGCGACCCCGGCCACGCAGAACGCGCCGAGCTTCACCGGCGACACCCGCTTGCCGGTGATCATCATGCCGAGCATCGCGAAGGCGGGGGTGATCGCGATGACGCCGCCGAAGTCGCTGCCCCACGCGGGGAGCCCGTCCACCGCGACGGTGAGCAGCCCGATCGCCGCGACGAGCGCCACCGCGGTGCTCTTCGCGCGGCGGGACGCGCCGGCGAGGCCGCCGGGGTCCGGCTCCGCGCGGTGCCGGCGCAGCGGGAACTCGCAGAGCCACGCCGCCGTCAGGATCGCGGCCACCGCGAACAGCGAGAACGCCTGGTTGCCGAACCCGTAGAAGCGCCCGGCGACCAGCGCCGTGTACCCCATCAGCGTGTTGAGCTGCAGTGACGAGCCCGTCATCACGTCCAGCGCGAGGACGGCCGCGGTGACCGCGGTGATCACCAGGCCGGGCAGGAAACTCGACCGGCGCCACGGGCCGGCCAGCGCCACGCCCGTCATCAGCCCCGCGAAGCCGAGCACCGTGCAGATCAGCACCGGGGTCGGGTGCGATGCCCGCCACCACGGCATCAGCCCGGCCAAGAACGACGCGCCCGGCGCCGCCCCGCCGAGCAGCGCGATCACCCGCGTGCCGCCGAGGATCCGGGACCGCGAGCGCGGGTCGTTGCCGAGCCGCCGCAGGGCCAGCGCCGCGATCCCGTACAGGACGAGCTGCGTCGCGAAAAGCACCCAGTAGAAGGAGGTCTGGACGGCCCGGATCGCCTGCGCGGCGACGTCCTCGTCCTCCAGCGCCTCGACGCGCTTCGCCGTGGAGTCGCCGGAGTGCTCGGCCTTCCACGCCGACCCGACGGCCTGCCGCGGCTCCTTGAGCCCCAGCTGCTTCAGCGCCGTGGACGTCAGGTCGGTCAGCGTGGCCAAGCCGTCCTGGCGAGTGGCGCTGGAGGTCAGGAAACCGGGGCCGTAGCCGGCGCCCTTCGCGATCGCCACGCGCAGGTGCGGGTTGACGCCGGTGTCGGACAGGCCCGCGACCAGGATGGTCGTCCCGGCCGGGATCCCCTTCAGCACCTGCGCGACGCGGCGGTCCGCGGCGGACGCGGCGGCGGCGCGCTTGTGGTCGGAGACCGGTACCTGGTCGCCGTGCGGGTCCACGCCCGCGTTGATGTAGGCGCGGAACACGTCGTCGACATCGACGGCGGCGAGCTGGCAGCGGGCCCAGTCGGCGGGCGTCGCCCGGTCGGTGGACGGGATGTAGTGGTCGACCCGGCCGCCGCCGTCGCCGGCGCCGAACACCGCGCCGGGCCCGACGGCGAGGGTGCAGCCGCCGGCCGCGTGCACCGCGTCGCCGAGCAGCCCGGTCTGCGCGTGGTAGCCGGTTCCCGCGTTGTCGCTCTTGATCGCCGGCCAGCCGGGCGCGATCGCGCCGCCGGCGGGCGGCGGGCCCGTGGGGGAGGGCTGGCCCGGCAGGATCGGGGTCGGCGGCAGCGCGCAGTCGCCGTGCGCGAGGCGCGACCGCTGGCCCGCCGACAGCGTCAGCCAGCCGTCGGTGGGGCAGGTGCTGGTGCGCGTCGTCCGGACGCTGAGGCCGCCGGCGGAGCCCTCGCGGGTCAGTTTCCACAGGGCGGGGGTCGCCTCGGCGCTGACGTCGCTCCACATCAGGCCCGGAACCCCGATGACCACGACCCGGCCGTTGATCGCGGTGGTGGACACGGTGGCGGCGGACGGGGTCGCGGCGGGCGCCGTCGCCGCGCTCGCGGCCGACGGGATGAGCACGGCGGTCAGCAGAGCCACGACGGCGGCGACGAAAATCCCGACATTCGCCCCCCGCTGTGTCATGGCGCTCAGGTTACAAGAGCTTCACCCCCGCCCGCCGGGCGTCCGGACGGCCCCGGTTCGCGGCCGGACCGTTCCCGGACCGTCCCGGACGCCCCCCGCGCGCCGGGCGGGGGGGGGGCGCGCCGGGTGCATATCCTTCGGGCGGGGGCCGCCCGATCGGGCCGGGCCCGGTGGGCCCGATCACACCAGGATGTGGGGATGCGAGCAGTCAGCGGAGCGCGCGACGAGGCCGGCCGGTCCGTATCCGCGCAGGCCGGAGGCCCGCCGCGGCGCGGGCGGCGTTCGCCGCTGGACGCGCTGATCATGCTCGCCGGGGTCGCGGTCGCGGTGGCCGCCGCCGCGCCGATCGTCTCGCGGTGGCTCTACAACCAGCCCGACCAGCGGCTCGTCGACCTGGAGGTCTACCGCGAGGGCGGGCTCGCGGCGCTGCGCGGCGCGCCCCTGTACGACTTCCTCACCCAGCCGCCGCAGCTGCTGCCGTTCACCTACCCGCCGTTCGCCGCCGTCCTGGCCGTCCCGTTCACGCTGCTGTCGTGGCGGGCCGCGCAGTGGGCGTGGACGGCGCTGATCTACGCCGCGCTGGTGATCGCCGTCTGGTACGCGTTCCGCGACCTGATCCGCCGCACCGGGCGGTGGGCGCCGCTGACGCTGGGCTTGCTGGTCGCCGCGATGACCTGGCTCGACCCGGTCCGCGACCAGGTCCGGTTCGGCCAGGTGGGGCTGTTCCTGCTGGCGATGTGCCTGGCCGACTGCTGCACCCGGTCGGCCCGCTGGCCGCGCGGGCTGCTGGTCGGCCTCGCGCTGGCGATCAAGCTGGTGCCGGGCGTCTTCCTCATCTGGTTCCTGATCACCGGACGCCGGGACGCGTTCGTCAACGCGCTGGTCACCGCCGTGGTGGCGACGCTCGGCGCCTTCGCGGTGCTGCCGCACGACTCGGCCGGCTACTGGTTCGGCGCGCTGCTGCAGGGCGGCGACCGCACGGGCGCCGTCGACGGGACGACCAACCAGGCGATCAACGGGATCGTCGCGCGGATCATCGACCAGGGGGCCGCCCGGACGGCGGTGTGGCTCGTCCTGGCCCTGGCCATGGCCTACTTCGGCTTCAAGCTGGCCCGCCGCGCGACCTACACGGCGGACGCGCTGGTCGGCGCCCGTCCGGCGGTCTCCGGGCGGATCGGCACCGACCACTGGGCCGCCGCCGATCCCCTGTCGGGCGCGAACGCCTACAGCCTGCTGCTCGCCGGGGTCGCGATCACCGGCCTGCTGTCCGTGCTGCTGTCCCCGGTCGGGTGGATTCACCATCTTGTGTGGATGATCCCGGTCGTCGGGGCTTTGGTGGGCGATGGGCGAGACACGCGAAGATGTCTCTCCGGCCTGGCGATCTGGATCTTCTTTCTGTTCCCTCTGCCCTGGTGGGGGGCGCATCTGTCCGGCACCGGACACGCTCCGATCACCCGTGTCTGGGGGAGTCTGGAGCGCGACGCGTTCGGCCTGGCCGCGATCGCCGCCGTCCTCGTCCTCGGAATCTGGCTGCCGAACCGCCTCGCCCGCCAGATCGGTCGCGAGGATCCTTCGCAACGGAAGGTCGAGGTCGGTACGCTCGCCACGTGATGCTTGTCGCGGTGGCCGTCGCCGGCCTGGTCGCCGGGGTGGCCGGGCTATCCATCGCGGTGGTGGCCCACAACCGGGTGAACCAGGTCGTCGACGAGTGCGGGGAAATGCTCAGGCGCCAACTCCAGGTCGCCTCGGGCGAGGTCGACGAACGCGCTCTGCGCGACCTCGCCATCGTGCATTACGACGCGCTCAAGGAGATGTCAGGGCACCGGTCCTTCTCGCTCGCCGTCCTCAACGCCGTCGGGGACGGTGTCGTGGTCAGCTCGATCAACGGGCGCACCGAGACCAGGACCTACGCCAAAGCCGTCCAGGGAGGGCACCCCGTGGAGATGCTCTCCCCCGAGGAGAACCAGGTCCTGCGCGCCGCGCGCCTGGGCAAGGGGCCCATCGTGACGATGGACGACCCGCTGCCCGACTTCGGCGGCAGCGGCGCCGGCGGGGGAGAACGCACGCCGACGGCCCGCGCCTGAGGGCTCGGCGCCCGGCGAGGGCTTGACCCGGCGGGAAGTACACTCGTCTCTTCCGGCACCGCAGAAGCAGGTGCCCCGCCGAACGCGCCCTCGGGGGATCTTCGTGACCGCAGAAACCAGGCCCGCACGCTACGCCTACCTGGGTCCGCAGGGCACGTTCACCGAGGCCGCGCTCATGTCGCTGCCCGGCGCGGCCGACGCCGAGCAGCTCCCGCTCGCCACCGTGCCCGCCGTGCTGGACGCGCTGCGCCGCGGCGAGGCCGACTCCGCCGTCGTCGCGCTGGAGAACTCCGTCGAGGGCTCCGTCCCCACCACGCTGGACGAACTGGCCACCGGAGAGCCCCTCCAGATCGTCGCCGAGGTCCACCTGCCGGTGTCGTTCGCGCTGCTGGTGCGGCCCGGCACCGCGCTCGGCGACATCAAGACCGTCGCGTCCCACCCGATCGCGCAGCCGCAGTGCCGCCGCTGGCTCGCGGGCAACGTCCCGGACGCCGAATGGCGCGCCGCCACGTCCAACGCCGAGGCCGCCCAGCACGTCGCCGACGGCCACTACGACGCCGCGCTCGCCGGCTCGTTCGCCGCCGCCCGCTACGGCCTGGCCGTCCTCGCCGAGGACATCCACGACGTCGCCGACGCCGTCACCCGCTTCGTCCAGCTGCGCCGCCCCTGCCCCCCGCCGCCCCCCACCGGCATGGACCGCACCAGCGTCGTCGCGTTCATCGGCGAGGACCACCCGGGCGCCCTGCTGGAGATCCTCACCGAGTTCTCCGTCCGCGGCATCAACCTGTCGCTGATCCAGTCCCGCCCGACCGGCGCCGGCCTCGGCTCCTACCTGTTCTGGATGGACCTCGAAGGCCACGTCGACGACGCCCGCGTCGGCGAGGCGCTGATGGGGCTGCGCCGCATCTGCGCCGACGTCCGCTTCGTCGGCTCCTACCCGCGCGCCGACCAGGTCCGCCCGGAGATCCGCCGCGGCACCCACGACAACGACTTCACCGAAGCCGCCGCCTGGCTGACCACCCTCCGAACCGGCCACGCCTGATCCGCGACCTCCCGGATGCCCCGGTGATCTCGTTCTTCAACGGTGTGCATGGTTCGCCGGAGTACGGCTTCATGTAGGGCGTTCAGTGCAAGGTGATCGGGGTTTCGGACTCGATACGGGTCAGCTTTTCGGGGTTGCGGACGTAGTAGAGGCCGGTGATGCGGGCGTCCTCGACGCGGATCGCCATGACGCCGTCGAGTTCGCCGTCCACGCGCATGACGAGCGCCGGGTTGCCGTTCACCACGGTGTGGTGGGTGGTGATCGTGCTCTTGGTCCTGCCGGTGCCGCCGATGATGTAGCGGGCCACCTTGTCGGCGCCGTTGATCGGCCGTAGCGCGGCCTGCTTGACGCCGCCGCCGTCGCCCACCAGGACGATCTCCGGGGCGAGCACGTCGAGGAGTCCTTGGAGGTCGCCGGTGTCGAGCGCGCGCTGGAACGACTCCAGGACGGCCCGGGTCTCGCTCGCCGACACCGTCTCGCGGGGCCGCCGGGCGTCGACGTGCCGGCGGGCGCGGTAGGCGATCTGCCGGACGGCCGCCGGGCTCTTGCCGACCGCCTCCGCGATCTCCTCGTAGCTCACGTCGAACGCCTCGCGCAGCACGAAGACGGCGCGTTCGGTCGGCGACAGCGTCTCCAGGACGAGCATCAGCGCCATCGACATGCTCTCGGCGAGTTCGGCGTCCTCCGCCACGTCCGGTGTGGTGAGCAGCGGCTCGGGCAGCCAGGGGCCGACGTAGGCCTCCTTGCGCCGCGTCATCGTCCGCAGCCGGTTGAGCGCCTGCCGGGTGGTGATCCGCACCAGGTAGGCGCGCTGGTCGCGGACCTCCGCCAGGTCGACCTTGACCCACCGCAACCAGGTCTCCTGGAGCACGTCCTCCGCGTCGACAGCGGAGCCGAGCATCTCGTACGCGACGGTGAAGAGCAGGTTGCGGTGGCGGACGAAGGCCTCCGTCGCCGGGTCGGGGGTGGGGTCGCTCACTTGCCCTTCCCGTCCTTCGATCCGGGGAGGCCGGTGGCGCCGATCCCGGTGCGGGCGCTCCACCCGGCGCTGCGGACCACCAGCTCCTTGGTCACGGCGCCGGGACGGCCGGCGAGGTACTGCCGCCGCGGGCTGTCGTCCCGGCGGGCCAGCTGGATCACGCCGTCGCGGCGGCCGAGGCTGACGCACGTGGCGACGTACTCGACCGCGTACGGCTCGAGCGCGCGGCCCTTCGCCAGCCGGGCCAGCGTGTCGGCCGCGTGCACGCCCTGCGGCTCGGCGGTCTGGCAGGACATGCGGGAGCCGGGGACGGCGGCGCAGTCGCCGACCGCGAGGATCCGCTGGTCGCTCACGCTGCGCAGGTACTCGTCCACGACGACGCGGCCCCGCTCGTCGACCCGCAGGCCGCTCCGCGCCGCCAGGTCGGGGACGCCGCCGATCACGGCCCACAGGGTGACGTCCGAGGCGAGCCGCTCTCCGGACCGCAGCCGCACCGTACCGGCCTCCACCTCGTCCACCGCGTCCTCCAGCACCGACACCTTCAATCGTTCCAGGCCTGCCCGCACCCGCCGCCGGGCCCCCTGGGAAAGGGAGGCCGCGAAATCCCGTCCGACGAGCCGGACCTCCAGGTCGGGACGGGCGTAGGCGATCTCGGCGGCGGTCTCGATGCCGGTCGGCCCGGCGCCGACGACGGTCACCGTGGCGCCCGAGCCCAGACCCGCCAGAGCCGCGCGTGCCTGCTCCGCTCCTTCCCACGTCCCGACCGGGACGGTGCCGGGCAGGGGCGACAGCGTGCTCCCGACGGCGAGGATCAGGTAGTCGAAGTCCAGGGTCTCGCCGCCGTCGAGGACCACAGCGCCATCGCCGATCTTCTCCACGGCCGCCCGCCGCGACCGGACGCCCTTGCGCAGCACCTGCGCGAGCGGCGTCGCCGCCTTCCCCGTCCCGGCCAGCTGCTGGTGCAACCGCACCCGCTCGACGAAGTCGGCCCGCGGGTTGACCACCGTGATCTCCGCGCCGGGCACCTTCTTCGCCAGCCGGTTCGCCGCGAGCGTCCCTGCGTATCCCGCACCTGCCACGACAACCTTCATGTCCGCCTCCTCCGTCAGGGTGGGTTCGCACATGAGACACCGCGGCCTGCCGGTTCATAACAACGCCGCGAGTGGCCTGCATCACGCGCGTCGAGGTGACCGAAATGTGATCAGCGGTCTTTTCCTGGATGACAACCGCAAGTGGATCTTGGACGTCTTCTGATCGTTTCCTGAACGCCCGCGGAGAGGCCCTTCCTTGCGCCGAACGTCGTCCCTCCTGGCCACCGCCGCCCTCACGGCCTCGGCCCTGCTCGTCCCCGCCACCGCCCACGCGGACGTGTCGGACGCCGAACTCACCGTCACTTTCGATCGTCTCGCCAAGGACCGCGTCGCCAAGATCTCGGTGAGCGCGAAGTCGGCGAGCGGGGTGACGAGCGTTCAGGCGCATGTGCGGTACAAGTCGTCCACCGCCGAGCCCTACGCCACGCTGGACCTCACGCGGACGCAGGGAACGGACAACGACGGCGTCTGGGAGAGCGAGATTCGGCCCGACATCGTCGCCCGTCCCGGAGTCAGCGTCGTCGACACGGTGATCACGACGGCCGACGGGGCCACCACGATCAGGCGGGCCGGTCTGAACGACTGCTACGTCACCTCGATCGAGGGACTCACCGCCGAACCGGCCGTTGTGGACGTCGAGCATCCGGACGTGACGATGCGCGGCCGGCTGATGGTCCAGAGGAGCCGTGACCAGGCCGCGGAACCGGCACAGGGCCTCAAGGTGCATGCGACTCCCGTGGAGGCGACGACGGGGGCGGACGGATCTTTCGCCCTGCCGGTCAAGGGGAGCCGCGAGATCGACGTGTTCGCGCAGGGGGAGTACTGCGCGCTGAGCGAGCGCTCGCCGGTCACCGTTCGCACGCAGGCGACCGAGATCACCGCGAGCATGAAGCCCGGGACGACCGTCGCTCCCTACACGGACATGACGGTCGAGGGGAAGGTCGTCCGGCACGGCTCGGCTGGCCTCGTTCCTGCGGCCGGTGTCACGGTCGTCGTCAATCTGCCGGGCGAGTTGACCGATCGCTCCCCCGGGCAGGTGCAGACCGCCGCGGACGGGACGTTCCATACCTCCTTCACGGCCGCGCGGGACGTCGGGCTGTCCGGTGCGGTGACGGTCGAGGCCAGGGCCGGGGAGTTCCTCACCGGGAGCAAGGCGTCGCTGGGAACGCTGAACATCCGCAACAAGGCCACGATCGACGACTTCGTCCTGCGTGGGGAACCCATGGCCTACGGCGACTCGATCGTGGCCGACGGGACCCTGGTGATCCGGCCGGACTACACGAATGTCACGAACCTGCCGATGTACCTGGAGTTCTCCCGGGACGGCAAGACGGGCTGGACGGTCTGGGCACAGCAGACGTTGGCGCGCCCGAAGAGCTTCTCCTTCAACACCACCAAGCCGGTCACGCAGGATGGGTACTGGCGCTTCCGGTATCCGGGCGGCCCGCGCAACACTCCGGCCGTAAGCCCGGTCAAGTACGTCGACGTCAAGTACCGGACGAAGGTGTACGACTTCAACGCCTCTCCCGAGCCGGTGAAGAAGGGGAAGAGCATCACCGTCAAGGGCCTGCTCTACCGGTTCATGGACAAGGCGGTGACCGCCCCGAACGCGCCGGTGACGATCTACTTCAAGCCTTCGGGCTCGTCGACGTGGACGCAGATGGCCGTCGTGAAGACGGCGTCCAACGGCTGGTTCAGCAAGAACTTCACGGCGTCCAAGGACGGAACGTGGATGGCCGCCTACACCGGCAGCGCCAACTACTTCGCCTCCGACAAGCCCACCGACTACGTGGACGTGCAGTGAGCCGCCGCGGGAAGGTCGCCAAGTCGTCCCTCGCGGCCGCCGTTCTCGCGGTGTCCGCCGCGCTCGTCCCCGCCGCTGCGGCGCACGCGGACACGACCGACCTCACGGCGACCACCACCTTCGATCCGCTCGATCCCGCCCGGGTCGCCACTTTCGAGGTCACCGCGAAGTCGGTGAGCGGGATCACCGACGTCCACGCGAACGTGCGGTACGGCTCCAGCACGGCCGAGCCCTATGCCACGATCCCGTTCACGCGGACCGGAGGGACGGACAACGACGGCGTCTGGCATGGCGAGTTCCATCCCGACATCCAGGCCCGCCCCGGGGCGGACTACGTCGAGGTGCTGGTCACCACGGCGGACGGGGCCACCCGGAAGAAGACCACCGGGTTCTGGGACTGCTACACGACGACGATCGACGGCTTCACCAGCGCGCCCGCCGTCATCGACGCCGATCACCCGGACGTGACGCTGCGCGGCCGGGTCATGCTCCGGAAGAGCCGCGACGTCGCGCCGGAGCCGGCGCCCGGCGCGAGGCTCATCGGGGCGGGGCCCGAGGTGACGACGGGTGCGGACGGCTCGTTCGTCCAGCAGGCCACCGGGGTGGCCGCTCCGCGGAGCGAGGTGCCGCGGCAGGGGGCGCTGTGCCCGGTGACCGTGAACGCGAACACGACCGTCCGCAAGCAGGCGACCGTGACGTCCGGGCAGATCGTTTCGATCAACCCCTACGCCGACCGCGCCGACGTCGTCGTCCGGGGACGGGTGGTCCGCCAGGGCGCCGCCGGGGCCGTCCCCGTTTCCGGCCAGGTGGTGGCGGCGGTCCTCGACGCCGGAACGCCGGGCGCCGCCTCCCTGACCAGGGACACGACGTCCGCGGACGGGACGTTCGAGCTGCGGTTCACGGCCCTGCGGTCCGGCGCGCTGAGCCTCAGGACGGGCGACACGTCCTTCCTGACCGGCGGGTCCGCCGATCTCGGGCGTCTGGACATCCGGCGGACGACCCGGTTCGACGATCTCAGGATCACGCCGCAGGTCGTCGGTTACGACGCCCTGCTGTACGCCTACGGCTACCTGCGCGACTACTCCAGCGTCAGCCTCCCGGACAGGCCGGTGCTGTTGGAGTTCTCGACCGACAAGAAGACGTGGAGGCAGGCCTCCACGGTCAGGACCGAGGACAACGGTGCGATCTACCTCTCCGACGCGTCCCTCAAGAAGGACGGGTACTGGAGAGTCCGGTTCGCCGGCGGTCCGAAGTACGCGCCCGTCGTCAGCGCTCCCCAGTACGTCGACGTCCGCTACCGGACCTGGATTTACAGCTTCAACGCCTCGCCCGAGCCGGTGAAGAAGGGGAAGAGCATCACCGTCAAGGGGCAGTTGTTCCGGTACATGGACAAAGAGCAGCCAGGGCCGAACGCGCCGGTGTCGATCTACTTCAAGCCCTCGGGTGCGTCGAAGTGGACGCAGGTGGCCGCGGTGAAGACGGCCTCCAACGGATGGTTCGGCAAGACGTTCAAGGCGTCACAGGACGGCACGTGGATGGCCGCCTACACCGGCAGCGCGAACTACCTCGCGTCCAACAAGCCCAGCGACTACGTGGACGTGAGATGAGAGGTCGAATGCGCCGGTTGCTGGCGCTCTTCACGGGACTGGTGACGGTCGCGGCGCTCGTCGTCGCGCCGCCGGCCGAAGCGGCCGACTATCCGAACATCGACTCGGTGCGGCTCCTGTCGCCCGGTGCGACCACGCAGATCGAGGTGGCCGCCGTCTCCGGCAGCGACATCACGAAGGTGAGCGCCGACCTGCGGACGCTGGGCGGCGGGCCCGAGACCGTTCCGGTGGACGACTTCGAGCTGGTCGGCGGCACGGCCAAGGACGGCGTGTGGCGGACGAAGTCCGCGGTGACGGTGGCGCAGGGCCGCTGGACGGTGGACGTCGAGCTGACGAACGCCGCCATGACGCGGAACCTGCCGGGGCGGGCCGTGATCGACAACGGGCTGGACACGGTGCTCGCCGACGTGGCGGTGTCGCCGACCACGGTGGACGTCGACCACCCGGAGGTGACCTTCCGGGCCCGGCTGCTCGCCAGGAACCCCGACGGCACCGAGACGCCCGTCGAGGGCGCCAGGCTCCACGTCGACCAGCCGGACGGCACGAGCGCCACGGCGATCACCGGCGCGGACGGGCGTGCCGAGGGGACCGCCACCTTCACCGCGTCCGGCGACGTCGTCGTGTCGTACCCGGGCGACTTCCTTCACCGGCCCGCGCGGAGCGCGGCGACACGGATCTCCAAGCAGCGGCTCCGCACCCGGATCAGCCTGGCGATCAAGGGCCGGCCCATCGCGGGCGAGAAGGCGACGATCACCGGGAGGCTCGAACGGCAGGACCGGGCCGGCGTGTGGGCGCCGCTGCCGGGCAAGCAGGTCGACCTGCAGTTCGACAAGGCGGTCGGCGGTGACTGGCACACGGTCGCCTCGCCGAAGACGGACGCGAACGGCGTCTATAGCGCGACCGTTCTGGTGACGGATGACGGCGCCTGGAATGTCTCCTTCGCGGGCGATCCGGTCCATCTCCCCGGCGACTACGCCGATTACCTGCAGTCGTCCGACGACACCAACGTCGTCCAGATCGCCTACAGGACGTCCGTCAGCGGCTTCGACGCCGGTCCCGAGCCGGTCGGCAGAGGCGACACGATGACGGCGACCGGCCAGGTCCTGCGCAGGCTGGCGGACGGCCGATGGGTCGCGGCCGAAAGCGCCCTCGTGGAGCTGCAGTTCTCCACCGACGGGAAGAAGTGGAGCGACGTCGTGGCGGGGGTCCTCGACGGAGCGGGCCGGTTCGCGATCCCGACGCGTGCGGTGCGTGACGGGTACTGGCGGGCCGTCGTGCGCGACGACGGGTTCGCCTCCCTGCCGTCCACCGGCCCGGCCGACTACGTGGACGTCCGGTACCGCACGGAGATCGCCGATTTCAACGCGAGCCCCGAGCCTGTGGTCAAGGGCCGTACGGTCACCATCGTCGGCGCGCTCTACCGGGAGCCCAAGCCGAACCAGTGGACGAACTTCGGTAAGCAGAAGGTGTCGTTCTACTTCCGGGCCAAGGGGGCGTCCAAGTGGACGTACCTGGGCGCCACCACGGCCGACGGGCTCGGCCGGTTCCGGAAGGGATTCAAGGCGTCCAAGGACGGAACCTGGCGCGCCTACTACGGTGGCTCGTCCGCCTACGTGAAGGCGTTCCGGGACGACTACGTGGACGTGCGCTAGCGTACGCTGCCCTCGTGGCCGACTTCGATCTTTACGAGCGCGAGCTGTGGGCCGGGCGGGCCCCCGCGTACGAGCGGGGGTTCGCCCGGCTCACGCGGTACATGGTCGGGCCTCTGCTGGACGCCGCGGGCGTCGCGGCGGGGACCCGCGTGCTCGAGGTGGGGACGGGGCCGGGCCTCGTGGCCGCGGAGGCGGTGCGGCGGGGCGCGGAGGTGTCCGCGCTGGACGCCGACCCGGGCATGGCGGAGACGGCGCGGCG
Organism: Actinomadura napierensis; assembly: GCF_039529375.1. NCBI lineage: Bacteria > Bacillati > Actinomycetota > Actinomycetes > Streptosporangiales > Thermomonosporaceae > Actinomadura > Actinomadura napierensis. The sequence goes on along the minus strand of NZ_BAAAMR010000002.1, from coordinate 122,405 downwards.
GAACGTGCCGGGGCTGGACGTGCGGGTGGCGGTGCTGCCGGACGTGCCCTTCCCGGACGGGACGTTCGACGCGGTCGTCGGCAACTTCGTGATCAACCATGTCGGCGCGCCGGACGTGGCGCTCGCCGAGCTGCGGCGGGTGCTGCGGCCGGAGGGGCGGCTGGCGCTGAGCTGCTGGGTGATGCCGGGCATCGGCGCGCTCGCGGTGGTCCGGGACGCGATCGACGCGGCCGGGGTGCCGTGGCCGGACGACATCCCGCCGTCGCCGTTCATGGAGTACGGCGAGGCGATGGCGTTCCGGCGGCTGGTGGCGGAGGCGGGGTACGCGGACGTGGCCGTCGAGGAGGTGACCTGGGAGCACCTCGTCGACCCGGAGGAGTGGTGGGAGACGGGGGCGCTGGCCGGGGTCGGCAGCAACGGCGTCGCCGTGAGCCGGCAGGACGGGAAGACGGTCGCGCGGATCAAGGCGGAGTACGACCGGCTCGTCGCGGGGTACGCGCTGCCCGAGGGCTCGGACCCGGACCTGGACGGCCAGGTGGCGCTGCCCGCGCACGCGCTGCTGGCGAGCGCGCTGCACTGACCGCGGCGGGCGGACCGCGACCGGCCGGACCGCGATACTCGCGCGCGCCGGGGGGTCCCGGGCCGGTAGCCTCGGGTCTGTGATTGACCTGCGAGCTCTTCGAGAGGATCCCGAGCGGCTGCGCGCCTCGCAGCGCGCCCGCGGTGAGGATGACGCCGTCGTCGACCGGCTGCTGGACCTGGACGGGAGGCGGCGCTCCGCGCTGACCTCGTTCGAGCAGCTGCGCGCCGAGCAGAAGAGTTTCGGCAAGTCGGTGTCGCGGGCGCAGGGCGACGAGCGGCAGGCACTGCTGGCCCGCGCGAAGGAGCTGGCGCAGCAGGTCAAGGAGCGCGAGGCGGAGGCCGACCGGCTCGGCGAGGAACTGGACGCGGCGCTGAAGGGCGTCCCGAACCTCATCGAGGACGGCGTCCCGGCCGGCGGCGAGCAGGACTACGCCGTCCTGGAGCACGTCGGCGAGCCGACGTCGTTCGACTTCGAGCCGAAGGACCACCTGGAGCTGGGCGAGGGCCTCGGCGCGATCGACATGGAGCGCGGCGCGAAGGTGTCGGGCGCGCGGTTCTACTACCTGACCGGGGTAGGCGCGCGGCTGCAGTACGCGCTGCTGAACCTGGCGATGGAGCAGGCGGTGGCGGCCGGGTTCGTGCCGATGTACCCGCCGGTGCTGGTGAAGCCGGAGGCGATGGAGGGAACCGGGTTCCTCGGCGCGCACGCCGCGGAGGTGTACCAGCTCCCGCAGGAGGAGCTGTACCTGGTGGGCACGTCGGAGGTGCCGCTCGCCGCGTACCACATGAACGAGATCATCGACGAGCTGCCGCGGCGGTACGTGGCGTGGTCGTCGTGCTTCCGCCGGGAGGCCGGCTCGTACGGCAAGGACACGCGCGGCATCATCCGGGTCCACCAGTTCGACAAGGTGGAGATGTTCTCCTACTGCGATCCGGCCGACGCGCATGCCGAGCATCTGCGGCTGCTGGAGTGGGAGAAGGAGATGCTCGCGAAGTGCGAGCTCCCGTACCGGGTGATCGACACGGCGGCGGGCGACCTCGGGGCGAGCGCGGCGCGCAAGTTCGACTGCGAGGCGTGGGTGCCGACGCAGAACACCTACCGCGAGGTGACGTCGACGTCGAACTGCACCGAGTTCCAGGCGCGGCGCCTGTCGGTGCGGTACAAGGACGCCGACGGGAAGAACCAGCCGGTGGCGACGCTGAACGGGACGCTCGCCACGACGCGGTGGATGGTCGCGATCCTGGAGAACCACCAGCGGGCGGACGGTTCGGTGCGCGTTCCGGAGGCGCTGCAGAAGTTCCTGGGCCTGGAGGTCCTGGAGCCCGTCAAGCGCTGAGAAGCCGATGAGGGAGGGCCCGTCCGCATGGGGACGGGCCCTTTCGCTTACCGGAGCAGTTGCTTGCGCAGGGCGGCCCGGGTGGCGGCGTCGATGCCGAGGCCTTTGGTGAGGAACGCGTCGAACGTCCCGAAGTCCTTCTTGATCTGGTCGAAGGCGGAGTCCAGGTAGGAGGCGCGGACGGTCAGGAACGGCTCGACGAGGGCCGGGTCGATGCCGAGCTTCTCCAGCTGGGCGAGCTCGGCGGCGTTCTGGTCGGCGAGTTCCTGGTTGGAGCGCAGGTAGTCGCCGTACACCTGGGTCTTGTCGACGCCGAGGGCGGTGAGCAGGACCGCGGTCATGACGCCGGTGCGGTCCTTGCCCTCGGTGCAGTGGTAGAGGACGGGCCCCTTGGCGGACGCGATGCGCTTCAGCGCCGCCGAGAACTGCTTGCGCGAGTCGGGGTCGTGGACGAACCCGCGGTAGGACAGCGCCATGAACTCGCCGGGCTTGTCCTGCGCGAGGATCGCCTTGAGGAGTTCGGGCACCATCGTCAGCAGCGTGGGGGAGAACGCGTTGATGTTCGCGGCGACGGGGGTGACGCCGGCGGGCAGCTTGTCGGCGCCGGACATGCCGACCTCGAGCTGCGAGCGGAAGTCGACGGAGGCCGACAGGCCGAGCCGCTGGAGCTGCGCGACGCCGGTCGCGGTGACCTTGCTGAGCGACGCGGACCGGTAGACGGCGCCGTAGCGGACGTGCCGTCCGTCCCGGGCCGTGTACCCGCCGATGTCGCGGACGTTGACGGCGCCGTCGACCGTGACGTCGCGGACGGTGGAGGCGGTCCGGGCGGCGGTCGCGGGGGCGGCCGACGCGGCGGGGGCCTGGAGGGTGAGCGGGGCCAGCGCGACGGTGCCCGCGAGGGCGGCCGACACCAGACGGGGGGTTCTGCGGGTCATGGGCAAGCGCCTTCCGCACGCGGGGGGGACAGCGAACGTGAAGAAGATTCGGGTGACCACACCCTAGGTGGGGGACGGACGGGACGGAAGGGGCATGGCGCGAACAGGACGCGAACGACGATCGAACCGGAGCAACCGGACGGACGGCCCGTCGGACCCGTCGCCTAAGGTGAGTCCGAGATGCACTGGAAGGTGACATGACCGAACCCACGCCGCGCGTGATCGCGACCGACCTCGACGGCACGATCGTGCGCTCCGACGGGACCATCTCCGCGCGCACCGTCGCCGCCCTCGCGCGCGTCGAGCGCGCCGGCGCGATGCTCGTCATGGTCACCGGCCGCCCCCCGCGCTGGATGGCGGAGATCGCCACCGCCGTCGGCCACCGCGGCCTCGCCATCTGCGCGAACGGCGCCCTCGTCTACGACCTGCACACCGAGACGGTGGTGCACGCCCGGCAGATCGCGCCGGGCGTGCTCGCCGAGGCGGTCGAGCGGCTGCGCGGCGTCTCGCCCGAGTTCCGCTTCGCCGTCGAGTACCCGACCGGGTTCGTGTTCGAGCGCAGCTACGACCTGTCGGGCTGGGATGCCGAGGCGCTCGGCGGCTGGCCCGTCGACGCCGCGGAGCTGGTCGCCCTCCCGAGCACCAAGCTGCTCGCCTTCCGCCCCGACGCCGACCCCGACGAGCTCGCCGCGCGGGCGGAGAAGGCCGTCGGCGACCTGGTCACGGTGACCCACTCGTCCGGGCGCGGGCTGCTGGAGATCAGCGCGCACGGCGTCACCAAGGCCAGCGCCCTCGAAGCGCTGTGCGCCGAGCACGGCCTCGGCGCCGCCGACGTCACCGCGTTCGGCGACATGCCCAACGACCTGCCGATGCTCTCCTGGGCGGGCACCTCGTACGGGGTCGCGAACGCGCACCCGCTCGTGCTGGCCGCCGTCACGCACACCACGTCCCGCAACGACGACGACGGCGTCGCGCAGGTCCTGGAGCGGCTGTTCCCGTGACGACGGCCGCACCCGCCGCGGCGGGTGCGGCCGTCCCGGAACGTCCTTACAGGTAGGGGCCGGACGAGCGTGGTCCCGGCTCGTCCTGCTGGTCCATGCCCTGCGGCATCATCCCGGCGGGCAGCGCGCGGCGCATCTGCTCCAGCTGGGCGCGCGCCGCCATCTGCTGTGCGAACAGCGTCGTCTGGATGCCGTGGAACAGCCCCTCCAGCCAGCCGACCAGCTGCGCCTGCGCGATCCGCAGCTCCGCCTCGCTCGGCACGGACTCCTCGGCGAACGGCAGCGACAGCCGCTCCAGCTCCTGGACCAGCTCGGGGGCCAGGCCGTCCTCGAGCTCCTTGATGGACGACTTGTGGATCTCCCGCAGCCGGGCCCGGCTCGCCTCGTCCAGCGGGGCGGCCTTGACCTCCTCCAGCAGCTGGCGGATCATCCCGCCGATCCGCATCACCTTCGCGGGCTGCTCGACCATCTCGGTGATCGACTTGCCCTCGGACTCGCCGCCGTCGCCCGCGCCCTCCAGCGCGATGCCGTTCGGCCCCACCACGAGGACGTGCGGTTCCTGTTCCGACTGGTTCTTCGAAGGCTCGCTCATAACTCCCTCATCCTCACACGGTCAGCAGGATCTTGCCGACGTGTCCGCTCTGCTCCATCAGCCGGTGCGCCTGCGCGGCGTCCGCGATCGGGACGCGCCGGTCGACGACCGGGCGGACGTCCCCCGACTCCAGCAGCGGCCAGACGTGCTCGCGGACGGCCGCCACGATCTCCGCCTTCTCCTCCAACGGACGGGACCGCAGCGCCGTTGCGTGCACGAGCGCCCTTTTGCGCAGCAGCGCGTTGATGTCGAGCTCCGCCTTGGTGCCGCCCTGCAGCCCGATGATCATCAGCCGTCCGCCGGTGGCGAGGGCCCGCACGTTCCGCTCGAGGTACTTGGCGCCGATCAGGTCGAGGATGACGTCGTACGGGCCGCTGTCGACGAAGTCGTCCTCGCGGTAGTTGATCACGATGTCGGCGCCCAGCTCCCGGCACCGGGCGGCCTTCTCCCCGCCGCCGACGGTGCACGCCACCGTCGCGCCGCTCGCCTTGGCCAGCTGGATCGCGAGCGTCCCGATGCCGCTGCCGCCGCCGTGCACGAGGAACGTCTCGCCGGCGCTCAGCCCGGCGAGCGCGAAGACGTTCGACCACACGGTGCACGCGACCTCGGGCAGCCCGGCCGCGTCCACCAGGTCGACGCCGCGCGGGACCGGCAGCACCTGCGAGGCGGGCACCGCGACCCGCTCGGCGTAGCCGCCGCCGGCCAGCAGCGCGCACACCTCATCACCCACGGTGAAGCCCGTCACACCGTCGCCGAGCGCGGCGATCCGCCCCGACACCTCCAGCCCCGGATACGGCGACGCGCCGTCGGGCGGGTCGTAGAAGCCCATCCGCTGCATGACGTCGGCGCGGTTCACCGCGCTCGCCGCCACCTCGACCAGCACCTCGCCCGGTTGCGGCTCCGGATCGGGCACCCGCGTCCACTCCAGGACGTCGGCGTCCCCCGGCTCGCGAATCACGATCGCATGCATACCGGTCACGCTACCGGGCGCCGGACGGACCCCGCCGACGGCCGGCCGGACCGCTCCGCCGGGGCAATGTGGATCTACTGAGGTGATGCGTGGTATTGACGCGCGGGTATCCTGCGTGGGGGCCGATTTGCCCTCCTGCTCCGTAATGATCATCAGAGGTGTGCCCGAGGGGAGAAACGGTGGCGAGGAACGAGCACGACGGGCGTTCCCTGGAGGAGCGGCTGGCCTCTCTTGACGCGATGAGCGGCGAGACGACGGGGCCGTCCGCCGCCGTCCCGCCGGCCGCCACCGAGGGCGGGCAGCCGCCCGGGCAGACGCCCCCGGCGCAGCCCGAGCAGCCCGAGCAGCAGGTGCAGGGCCAGGCGGCGGGCCCGGAGGCCGCGCCGGCCGAGCAGGGGCCGCAGGGGCCACAGCCCGAGCAGCCCGCGCACGACCCGAACGCCAACCCGTGGCTGGCCGCGCCGCCGCCGATCCCGGGCGCGGAGAACTTCGCCCCCGAGTCGTTCGGCCCCGAGGGGTTCGGCCCGCCGCCGCCCGCCCCCGGGCCGGGGCAGAACCTTCCGCCCTACGACGGCGGCCCCATGCCGCAGCCGTTCGAGGGCGGCATGCTGCCGCCCCCGTACGCCGCCGCGTACCAGCCGTTCGACCAGCAGCAGCCCTGGGAGACCGGGCCGGCGCCGCAGCAGCCGTACGACGCGGGCAACGGGCAGGGGCAGGGCGCGCCGCCGCTCGACCAGCTGCCGCCGTACGTTCCCGACCAGCCGTTCCCGCCGCACGACCCCAACGCTCCGCAGCCGCCCTACCCTGTCGAGCAGGGCGGCGCCCAGCCCTTCCCCCAGGACCCGAACGCGGGCCAGCCCTTTCCGGGCGACCCCAACGGCGCCCAGCAGTTCCAGCACGACCCCAACGCCCAGCAGTACCCGCAGGACCCGAACGCGCAGCAGTTCCAGCACGACCCCAACGCGCAGCAGTTCCAGCACGATCCGAACGCGCAGCCGTTCCCGCAGGACCCGAACGCGAACGGACGGCCGTACTCGGTCGACCCGACCACCGGGCAGCCCTACCCGCAGAACCAGGGCGGCCAGCCGTACCCGGTAGACCCCAACACCGGCCAGCCCTACCCCGTCGACCCGACCACGGGCCAGCCGTACATGGTCGACCCGAACACCGGCCAGGCCTACCCGATCGACCCCACCACGGGGCGGCCGTACGGTGTCGACCCCAACACCGGGCAGCCGTACGCGCAGATGCCGCCCCACGGCGAGGTCGGACCGCCCCAGCAGGGCTACGCCCACCCGCAGCAGGGTCCCGGCCAGCCCGGGCCGTACCAGCAGGTTCCTCCCGGCCAGCAGCAGTACCCGGGGCAGCCGCAGCAGCCCGACCCGAAGAGCTCCGAGAGCCTCAGCTCCGAGAACCTGCTCGGCGAGCGCCGCATCGCGCCGTCGTCGGGCTGGCGGCGCGCCGTCTACAAGGCCACCGGCGGCAGCCTCCACCCGGGCGAGTCGCAGGGCGAACTGCGCCGCAAGGACCTGATCGGGCGGACCCGCACCCCCGTCACGAACGGGCACCACCGCGTCGCGGTGATGTCGCTGAAGGGCGGCGTCGGCAAGACCACCACCACGACCGGGCTCGGCTCGATGCTCGGGTCGCTGCGCGGCGACCGGGTGATCGCGGTGGACGCCAACCCCGACCGCGGCACGCTGTCCGACAAGGTCCGGCTGGAGACCGCCGCGACCGTCCGCGACCTGCTCAACAGCCGCGACAAGATCCACCGCTACGCCGACGTCCGCGCGTTCACCTCGCAGAACCCCGCGCGGCTGGAGGTCCTCGCCTCCGACCGCGACCCGGCGGTCAGCGAGGCGTTCAGCGCCGAGGACTACGCCGCCGTCGCCGTCGTCCTGGAGCAGTACTACTCGATCTGCATCACCGACTGCGGGACGGGCCTGCTGCACTCGGCGATGGCCGGCGTGCTGAGCCTCGCCGACCAGCTCGTCCTGGTCAGCTCCCCGTCGGTGGACGGCGCCCGCTCGGCCAGCGCGACCCTCGACTGGCTGGAGGCGCACGACCACGGCCACCTCGTCCGCAACGGCGTCGTGGTGCTGTCGATGGTCCGCAACCGCACCCGCAGCCAGGTCGACCTGGACAAGCTGCAGGCGCACTTCGAGAGCCGCTGCCGCGCCGTCGTCCGCATCCCCTACGACGACCACCTGGAGGAGGGCGCCGAGGTCGAGCTGGAGCAGCTCGCCCAGACGACCCGCGAGGCCTACCTCAACCTCGCGGCCATCGTCGGCGACGGCTTCGCCTACCCGCGCCCCGACCGTCCCGACCCCTCCGCCTGACCCGGCCCGCGCACCGCCGCCGCTAAAGTCGCGTCCCGTGGAGCGCGACGAGCAGGGCATCTACGTGGGCAAGGCCGCCGCGGACGCGGCCGGCGACCGGGGCTGGCTGCTGGGCCACTTCAAGCCGTCCGGCGACCTGCGGCACAGCGACGAGGTCGAGGTCAAATGGGGCGTCCACCCCAAAGACGAGCGGCGCGCGCGCTGGACCAGCGGAGAGAAGCGCACCGCGCTGCTGGTGCTGATCAGCGGCCGTTTCCGGCTGGAGTTCCCTGGACGCGACGTCCTGCTGACCGAACCCGGCGACTACGTCGTGTGGGGACGCGGCGTCGACCACTCGTGGCACGCCGAGGAGGAGTCCGTGGTGATGACGGTCCGCTGGCCGTCCATCCCGGGATATGCGGTCGAGGGCGCGTAGGAGGACCGCTATCGTGGGCCGTGGCCACCGGGCGTGGCCGAGGAGAGTTCGCATAGTGGACTAGTGCAGGCGCCTTGAAAGCGCCCAGGGCTGGGGACAGTCCTCGTGGGTTCGAATCCCACACTCTCCGCTCGGGCGGGGTCCGTGGAAAGCGCCCTAAACGGGCGGAATGCATCCGTTACTCTCTTCGGCATGTCACAGACACCGAATGATCCGGCAGGCACCACCCACCAGTTCCAGAACTTCGCCAACCGGGCGCCGGCCGACAAGGCCGGCCCGAACATGGCCCTCATCGTCGGCCTCGCCGTCGTCGCGGTCCTCGTCGTGGTCGGCGTCATCGCGCTCATGATGGTCTGACCCCGGGCAGCCGCCCGCGCGGACGCGACGGCGCGTCCATCCCCCGTGCGCGGGCCCGACCGGCACCACGCCCCCTCCCTCCGCGTCCCTCAGGGGCGGCGCGGGCCGGGTCAGCGGCCGTTGCTGCTGAAGTGCTGGTAGTCGCGGGCGCCGCTCCACTCGCCGCCCCAGCCCCAGCCGATCGAGGCGAACGCCTTCACCACCCTGTCGCCGGCGTGGATGACGCCGGGCGCCTTGCTCTTGCGGTTCGCGAACTTCTTGCAGTCCTTGTGGGCGACGTGCCCGTCGGCGTAGACGTACGGGTTCTCGCACGTGTTGAGGTCGACGGCGAGGCCGAAGGCGTGCTGGGAGAACGAGCTGGACCCGGTGGCGTTGCGGCAGTTGAACGCGGAGGTGTTGCCGGCCTCGATCGAGTCGAAGTCGCTGCCCTTGTACTTGTCGACCGGCTCCATGCGCCGGATCGGGTAGCGCATGCCGTAGAGCTTGCGGAACACCTTGACGAGGTCGTCGGCCGCCTTGGCGTTGACGACGAGCTGCCCGTTGTCGTGCGGCTTGTCGTCCATGCCCCAGTAGGTCATGTCGATCCTCCGGAGGCCGGACGGCGCCACCGGGCAGCCCTTGTGCCAGGAGTACTTCAGATCTCCGGCGGTGACCTTCTCGACCTTCGCCTGGAACTTCTGGTTCGTCGGCTTCGCGGACGGCGCGGCCGAGGCGGTCCCGGTCCCGGACGCGGTCGGCGGCGTGGCGGGCGACGCCGTCCCGGACTTGCCGCCGTCGTCGGATCCGTTGCCGCATCCGGTCGCGGCGGTCGACACGGCGATGAACACGGCGGCGAACGCCGCACTGCGGAGTGGCCCTCTGGCTGGCATCTTTGCAGGATGGCACGTCGCATGGCCTTCGCGTTGGACCTCGGATTCGCTACGGTGCGTTTGACGGCGTGTCCGCCGGAAAGGGGCCGGGGCGGACGGGCCGCGAACGTCGCCTATCTCGCCGGGCATGTCGCCCCGGCATCCGCCGGCCCTCAGGGAGCCGGGATGGCGGATCCGCAGGAGAGGGACGTTCCGAGCCTCGAGGACGAGATCTTCGCCGTGGCGCAGAGCGTCCAGGAGGAGCCGGAGCCGGCGCATCCGCGGCTGCGGCTGCGCTCGGAGCGGGCACTGGGCATCGCCGAGCGCACCCGGTCGCTGAACGGCCGGGAGGTCGGCGCGATCGCGGCGGGGTTCGGCCTGTTCGTGTTCATCGACTTCGTGATGATGTACGCGCCGCTGATGATGAGCCGGCGGCCGAGCCTGCTGCCGCAGTTCGTCACGCTGCTGGTGCTGGCGTTCGGGCTGGGCGGCCTGCTGATGTGGAAGGTCGGCGGCCGGTGGCGGTCGTTCGGCGCGGGGATGATGCTGGCGTGGGTGTTCCTCACCCTGGTGTCGGTCGGCTTCCTGACCGGCGTGTCGGTCACCCTCTAGACGCCGGTCAGGTGGCGTCGAGCCGTTTGAGGACGGCGCTGAAGGCGCGTCCGACGGCCTCCAGGTCCTCGGGCTCGATCACGTCGATCAGGTACTCGCGGACGACCTCGACGTGGTCGCGGGCGGCACGTTCCAGCGTCGCGAAGCCGTCGTCGGTCAGCTGCGCGTAGACGCCGCGCTTGTCGGTGCCGCAGTTGTCCCGCTTGACCAGGCCCTTGGACTCCAGCCGGGAGCAGGTGTGCGACAGCCGGCTGCGCGACTGGCTGGCGTTCTCGGCGAGCTCGGCCATCCGCAGCCGATGCCCGGGCGCCTCCGAGAGCCGGACCAGGATCTCGTACTCCGACACCGAGAGCCCGTGCCGGGTCTTCAGGTCGCGGTCCATCATCTCGGTGAGCCGGACGCTGCCGTCCACGTACGCCCGCCAGTCGCGCTGCTGGGCGGCATCGAGCCAGCGTGGTTCGCTCATGCGGATCAGTATAGTGAGGGAATAGTTGAAGCATCAACTAACTTGAAGAGGAGGCAACGCCCGCCCCTGCCGCGGACGGGCCCCGACCGACGGAGGACCCCATGCCAGCCGTGATGGCCGACCCGCTGACCCTGCCCCGGCTGCCGCTGCTGCCGGACGCCGGCACCGACTGGCGCCGCGTCGCGAAGATCGTCACCGCGAAGCGGCACCTGGAGGGCGAGGGCTTCGAGGTCCGGCGCCCGTTCCCGGGCATCGACCTGTCGCTCGCCGACCCGTTCCTGCTCCTCGACCACATGGGCGCCGTCGAGTACGCCCCGGGCGAGGCGAAGGGCACGCCGTGGCATCCGCACCGTGGCTTCGAGACCGTCACCTACATCATCGACGGCGCGTTCCAGCACCAGGACACCACGGGCGGCGGCGGCCTGATCTCCGACGGCGCCACGCAGTGGATGACGGCCGCGTCCGGCATCCAGCACATCGAGCAGCCGCCGCCGGAGCTGGTCACCAAGGGCGGGCTGTTCCACGGTGTCCAGCTCTGGGTGAACCTGCCGCGCGCGCAGAAGTGGGTGGAGCCCCGCTACCAGGACATCGAGGCCCGCGACGTGAAGCTGCTCGCCGCCGACGACGGCTCCTCGCTCGTCCGGGTGATCGCCGGCTCCCTCGCTGGGCACGACGGCCCCGGCGTGACGTACACACCGATCAACTACCTGCACGCCACCGTCGCGCCGGGCGCGCGGCTGACGCTGCCGTGGCCGCGCGATTTCAACGCGATGGTCTACGTCCTGTCCGGACGCGGCACCGTGGGCGTCGAGGAGATCGGCCTGGACGAGGGGCAGCTCGCGGTCTTCGCGGGCTCGCACCACCACGGTGAGCAGGACGGCCTGGTCGTCCGCGCCGCCGACAACCAGCCGCTCGCCAGCGCGAACGGCTGGGAGGTCCTGATCCTCGGCGGCCTGCCGATCCGCGAGCCCGTCGCCCGCTACGGCCCGTTCGTCATGAACACGCGCGACGAGATCGTCCAGGCCTTCGAGGACTTCCAGGCCGGCCGCATGGGCACCGTCCCCGTCCCGCACCTGTCCGCGGCCGACGAGCCCCTGTCCTGACGAAAGGAGCGATGGTGCGGGGCCGGGGGTAACCCCGCACCATCACCCCGGTCTAGAAGGCGAACACCCTGCGGAACCACCCACCCCGTTGCGGACGCCGACGTCGCGACTCGACCCGGCCCACATGTCGACAAGGCGCCACATCGGCACGCCGAACCGGCGCAGAGGACGGCGGACGCCGCCCCGCACCGATCTGGTGCAGCATCTGCGCGAGCGCCACAGGGCTCGTCGCCTCAATGAGCCGGTCACGCCCAGCCTGATCACGCGCGAAGGCCCACCACCGGCCCGTGAACTCGCCCCACCAGGCCGACACCCCGGGAAACCTGCGCGCCAGCTCCACCGCCACCCGCTCGGGGTCGAGCTCGACCGCCGCCCACGGCGCCGTCACCGTCCCGCTCCCGCCAGGTAGCCGCGAATGAAGACGGCCGCGTCGGTAATGCGGTCGGCACGCGCGATCGGCTCGCCCCACGACGTCCAGAACCACGCGTCCCCGAAGTCCTCGGGCCGCGCACGGCACGTGATCAGATCGGACGCGTGCCGTGCCTCGGCACAGCAGCCCGGAACGTCCGGATTCACGACCCGAAGCCCGCGCGAGGTCAGCTCCACCGTGAGCCGGTGCGCCGACAGATGTGCCGCAAGCGCCGCGAGCGGGTCGCCAGAGATCGTACGATTCTCCACAGCCAGGACTGCCTTCCTGGTCAGGCCCCGACGCAGCGCTGTAATCGCCGCGCCGGGGCCGCCTGATGTCATCGGCAAGGCGGACACCCGGCCGCCATAGGGGCGGCGCGCCTGATGACCTACCGCGACGCGCCGCCCCGGCTCTATGGGCCGCCGCCCTCCTGCCTGCAGCGGACGACCGCTCGTTCGACGATGCCGCCGAGATGGGCGGTCCTCCGCTGGATCAGGCATCGTCGCTCCAAGCGAACTCGGCCCACATGGTCTGTCCTCGCTCGTCGGCGTTGTGGCCGACCTTGTCGGCGAAGGCGTCGACGAGGAGCAGGCCGCGCCCGTGGTCGCCGCTGCATTCGGTGACCGCGGGGCGGGACCATGCCCCGTTGCCGGAGTCGGAGACGGCGACGCGCGCCCAGCCCGGGCGGACGGTCACCGCGACGGTGACGACGCCGCCGGGTGCACCGCTCGGCGTATGCCGCAGCGAGTTGGCGGCCAGCTCGGCGATGACGCTCTCGGCTTCCTCCACGCGCGGGGTGTCGATCAGCAACCCTCGGACGAAGGCGCGTATCGCCGGAACCATGCAGGGGAGACCGGGGTAGTCCTGGGTCCACTCCATGGGTTGCCTCCGCCGTGCGATCTTGTACGCTGGCCGCCAAGCTGTGCGCACAGCTTGCATGCGGTGCGCACAGCTTGTCAAGCTGTTCCCTGAACATCACCCGCCCCCGGCCACCCGGAGCAACCGTGACGCAGCCCGCATACCAGCGCATAGCGGATGACCTGCGGGAACAGATCATGGACGGGGTGCTGGCGCCGGGCGACAAGATCCCCTCACGCCCGCAGCTTCGCGAGCGGTACGGCGTCTCGGACGCGGTCGCGCTCCAGGCCGTCCGGCTGCTCACCTCCGAGGGCCACCTGGAAGCGCGCTCCGGGTCCGGGACGTACGTGCGCCGCCGGCCGGAGCTGAAGCGGATGTCGCGCTACTGGTACAAGGAAGGCCGGACGACCAGCCCGTTCCGCGAGGAGATGGCCCGGCAGGGCCGGACCGGCGACTGGCGTGTCTCCTCCTCGACCGAGGAGGCGACCGAGGCGGTCGCGGCGCGTCTCGGCATCGCGGCGGGCGACGGCGTCATGTGCAGCCGGTACACCTACCTCGCCGACGGGCGGCCCGTCATGGCGTCGGTCTCCTGGGAGCCGCTCGCGATCACCCGGGGCACGCCGGTCATGTTCCCGGAGGAAGGGCCGTATGCGGGTGCCGGGGTCGTCGCGCGGATGCGGGCGATCGAGCAGCGGATCGAGACGGCGGAGGAGATCGTCACCGCTCGGCCGATCCTCGCCGCCGAGGCCGAGCAACTCGGCGAGCCGGTCGGCGCGACCGTCATGGTGATCCGCCGGACGTACCGCACCGCCGATCGTCCGGTGGAGACGGCCGACATCGTCATCCCCACCGACCGGTACGAGCTGGGCTACCTCGTCCCCGTCGAGTAGGTCCCACGCGGCGCTCCGGGCACGTCACACGAAGTCGGACGAGACCAGCGCACCGTCGACCCACACCCGGACGGCCTGCGGTCTGACACCGGCGAGCAGCAGCTTCCGCCTCTTCTCGATCACCACGGAATGCCGTTCCTCCACGCCGACCTCGAAGGTCCAGTGTTCGGCGAGGCTCAGCGAGAACAGGCGGAGCTCCTGCGTGACGGGAATGCCGTCGACGGTGATGACCAGCTGCCCCGACCACTTGTCGAACGAGAAGGCCACCCGGTGGGTCTCCGCCCGGCCGACGTCGAACCACAAGGTGGTCGTGTGCCTGCCGCCCACAATCCCTCCGCTCCCTCGCCGACCGGCGCACCCGCCGTCCCGGACATTCGACGCAGAGCACCGTCCCACGGACGCACTCGCCTGCACGCGCGCTCCCTTCCAAAGGCGGCCGGCACACCGATCGCCCGGCAAACCAGCGCGCAACCGGTGGTGAGGGCTGTTCGTTGGTGGAGCGTGGCACTCATTGCCTTCATGGCGATTCCCGGGCCGGTCATCGCGCTGGTCGTGTGGCGTCCGCCCGGGGCTGCCTGATTGGTCCCGGAAAAAATCATCGGCGGGGGTGTCGATTTCGGGGGTGGGGGTGCGTCATTACCGCGCAACCATCCGATGCATGAGGAGTGCGTGGTGAAGTACCTGCTGCTGATCAACACGTGGTCGCCCGAGGCGGCCGAGGAGCCGCCGGCCGGGGAGCCGAGCGTGGAGGAGTTCATGGCGTACGACAAGGCCGTCACCGACGCCGGGGTCAAGCTCGACGGCAACGCGCTCGACCTCGCCACCGCGACGACCGTGCACGTGCGGGCGGACGGGGCGCGCGTCGTGACGGACGGGCCGTTCGCCGAGACCCGGGAGATCGTCGGCGGCTACTACCTGATCGACGTCCCCGACCTGGACGCGGCGCTGGATTGGGCGGTCCGGTGTCCTGGGGCGCGGTACGGCACCGTCCAGGTCCGCACCGTGTGGGAGCCGGACGGGTCGTGAGCGGGCGGCGGGCGGCCCGCTCCGTGGAGGCGGTGTTCCGCGAGGACCGGGGCCGGCTGCTCGCCCTGCTCGCCGCCCGGTTCGGAGATCTCGATTTGGCCGAGGAGGTCGTCTCCGACGCGATGGAGGCCGCGCTGGAGCGGTGGCCGGCCGACGGGGTGCCGGACAAGCCGCTGGCGTGGCTGCTGACGGTGGCCCGCCGCAAGGCGCTCGACCGGATCCGCCGCGACCGGGCGCACGCGGCGCGGCTGGCGGCGCTGCGGGTGGAGAGCGATCGGGCCGCCGCGGCGCCTGCGGAGCCCGGCTTCGACGACATTCCGGACGAGCGGCTGCGGCTGTTCTTCACCTGCTGCCATCCCGCGCTGCCGGAGGAGGCGCGGACCGCGCTGATGCTGCGGTTCCTCGCTGGCCTGACGACGCCGGAGGTGGCCCGCGCCTTCCTGGTGGCGACGGCGACGATGGCGCAGCGGATCGTCCGCGCGAAACGCAAGATCCGTGACGCGCGCATCCCGTTCCGCGTGCCGGGGCCGGACGAGCTGCCGGAGCGGCTGCCCGCCGTGCTCCGTGCCGTCTACCTCGTCTTCACCGAGGGCTATGCCGCCAGTTCCGGCGACGACCTGCTGCGGCCCGGCCTGGCCGACGAGGCCGTCCGGCTCGCCCGGATCCTGCACGGCCTGCTGCCCGGGGAGCGGGAGGTCACGGGGCTGCTCGCGGTGCTCCTCCTCACCGACGCGCGGCGCGCGGCCCGGGTCGACGCGGCGGGGAATCAGGTGCTTCTGGAGGACCAGGACCGCGGGTTGTGGGACGCCGACCTTATTGCCGAGGGGCGTCAACTCGTCGTTTCGGCGTTGACGGGCCCCGGCGTCGGCCCTTACGCCGTGCAGGCGGCTATCGCGGCGCTGCACGACGAGGCGGCCGACTTCGACGGCACCGACTGGCCGCAGATCGTCGGGCTCTACGACGTGCTGTTGCGGATCGAGCCGTCCCCGCTCGTCGCGCTGAACCGGGCGGTGGCCGTCGCCATGCGCGACGGACCCGAGGTGGGCCTCGCCCTGCTGGACGACCTGTCCGGCGCCGCGGAACTGCGCCGCTACCACCTGTTCCACGCGGCGCGCGCCGACCTGCTGAGGCGCATCGGCCGGATCGCCGAGTCGGCCGGCGCCTACCGGGCCGCGGTGGCCCTCGCCGGCAACGAACCGGAGCGCGCCACGTTCCAGCGCAAGCTCACCGCCCTCACCGGCCGCTGACCCGTCTGCGATGATCACTGGTCGTGGCGGACGACGAGGTGGTGGCCGAGCGCCACGCGAGCTGGCTGGAGCTCTTCTTCGACCTGGTCGTCGTGGCCGCGGTGGCGCAGCTCGCCCATCGCGTGCACGACGCGCCGTCGGCCGCGGGCATCGGCGCGTTCGTCCTGCTCTATTACGCGGTCTGGAGCGTGTGGACGTCCTTCACCCTGTACGCGAACGTGGCCGGGCGGTGGACTCGGCAGCGGGCGATGCTGATCGCGATGTTCGGCATCGCCGTCATGGCCGCCGCGATCCCGACCACGGTGCCCGACGTTCTCCATGAGGCGCCGGAGGTCGATCACAGCAGGACGTTCGTCATCGCCTACATCGTCTGCCGGATGCTGGCGTCCAGCACATGGCAGCGGACGGGCAAGATCCTCACGTCCTGGCCGGCCGCGCAGGCGGGCGCGGGGCTGCTCCCGTGGTTCGCGTCCATCTGGGTGCACGCTCCGGCGCGCTACTGGCTGTGGGCCGGGGCTGCGGCCCTCGACATCGCCTTCTCGGTCCTGCAGTCCCGGGTGCCCGACCGCTTGCTGGAGCATGCGACCCGGCAGACCGAGCAGCGCCGCCGGCGGCGTGGCGGTGAGCAGCTGCCGGTGCCCACCCGCGCCGTCCTTGACCTCTCTCACCTGGGCGAACGGCTGGGGTTGTTCGTCATCATCGTGCTGGGCGAGGCCGTCCTCCAGCTGGTCGACGCGGCCGGGAACCCGCTGGCCCACTGGGACGGCCGCCTCGGCGTCGCCGCGCTCTCCGGCTTCGCGCTCCTGGTCGGCCTCTGGTGGCTGACCCTGCAGAACGGCGTGAACGGCGTCCCCTACTTCGAGGCCGAAGGCCCCACCCCTACCGCCACGCTTCCGGGACATTTCGCCGCGACGGTCAGCATCACGTCGGTCGCGGCGGGCCTCGGCGCCGTGGCCGCCCACGCGGGCGGCCACGTCCCGGACGGCACCCGCTGGCTCCTGTGCGGCGGCCTGGCCTTGTACTTCCTGGCCACCACGGTCCTGGGCGCCCTGGCTCGGCTGCCTCGGCGATGGCTCCTCGGCTGGGCCGTTCCGTGCGTGGCGGCCCCCGTCCTGCTGGCCGCCCTCGGCGCCGATCTTCCGGCGTGGGCGCTGGCTCTCATCCTGGCCGCCGTCGTGGCCTGGCAGGTCGCCTATCCACGCGTGACGCGCCAGGTCGTGTCATGACGCGTCGCAGAGGGCCGTCTGGACGGCGGTCTCCATGTCGGCGTCCTGCGCGTCCGAGCCGCCCGGGTCGAGGTTGACCATGACGGTCGCCTGCCTGCCGTCGGCCGTCGCGCCGGTCACCGTCTCGAATCCGAGCATGTCGCCGGTGTGGCCCCAGTAGATGCCGCCGCAGGGCAGCGGCCTGCTCTCCAGGCCGAGACCGTAGGCGCGGCCGTCCGCGTTGCCGGTCGAGCGGGTCCTCATCATCTCCCTCAGCTGGGCGGGGGGCAGCAGCCTGCCGCCGAGCAGGGCCTGCATGAACCGGCCGAGGTCGGTGCCGTTGGAGACCATTCCGCCGCCCGGGCCCGCGACCGACGGGTTGATCTCGGTGACGTCCATGAGCGGCGCGTCGTCGCCCGGCCGCACGTACCCGCGCGGATGCGGACCGGGGATCGTCGGGGAGTCACCCGGCACGGACGTCGCGCCCAGGCCGAGCGGTTCGATGATGCGCCGGCCGATCTCGTCGCCGTACGGGTGGCCGGTCACGCTCTCGATGAGCAGGCCCGCGACCAGGTAGTTCGTGTTGGAGTACTTCCATTTCCTGCCGGGCTTGAAGACCCGGTGGTGGGTGAGCGCGATGTCCACCATCTCGCGGAGGTCGTGGTGGGCGAGCGGGTCCTTGAGGATGTCCTGCGGAGTGACGTAATCGAGGTAATCGGGCAGGCCGCTGGTGTGCTGGAGCAGCTGCCGGACGGTGATCCGCCGCCCGTCGTTGCCGTGCCGGCGGATGACGCCGGGCAGGTAGCGCTCGACGGGCGCGTCCAGGGCGACGCGATGCTCGGCCACCAGCTGGAGCACGGTGGTCGCCACGAAGATCTTGGTCACGCTGCCGATCCGGAAACTGCTGTCGCGGGGGACGGGCGTGCCGTTCCGCACGTCCCCGACACCGCTGGTCAGCACGGTGCGGCGGCCGTGCCGGTCCCGGACTTCGAGGAGCGCGCCAGGCGCGCCGTCGTCCGTGGTGAGCCGGTGCAGAATCTCGGACACCCCGGGCTGTTCGGCGGCAACGGCGGGACTCCGGTGCACGCCGGTGCCCGCCAGTGCGCCGACCGCCAGGCCCATGGCGAGTGCGCCGCCCAGGACACGCCTGTTCCGGATCATGTGTGCTCTCCTCTTCGGTCGCGAGAGCCATCACGCTAGGAATCGCGGTGCCGGACGCGCCTCACCCCCGAGAGCCAACGTCCGCCTGCCGCCCGAGGCCGAGACGCGCTCAGTCGGTGTCGTAGACGGTGACCGCGACGCCGCGATCGGCGAGTTCGGCGGTGACGAGAGGCTCGACGCTGTCCCACCGGCCGTGCGGTGCGGGATCGTCGGCGGGAGTTGGCGGGTTCTGGTGACGGGGGGCGGGGCATGCGCTAGTGTGTTCGAATGAGTCGAACAGCAGTTCGACTTGTTCGGACCCGCTCGCCGGGAGGCGACATGGTGGCGACTGCGGCCCCACCTCTCAATGGCACCGCGCACGTCAACGGCACCGCGCACGCTCGCGCACGGCACGCGGACGCGCCCGCGCGGCACGGGCGGCGGCACGAATCCGCGACACGCCGCAGCGGTTTCTACCCAAATCTACGGCCGCAGCTATATCGCCTCATAGAGTCCGAGAGCGTGGACCCCGTGCGCAATCCCTATGCCCCTGGCGCCGGGCAGCGCCCTCCCGAGCTGGCCGGCCGCGACCGTGAGCTGAGGCAGTTCGAGGTCGTGCTCGAACGGGTGGCCCGGGGCCGGCCCGAGCGCAGCATGATCATCACCGGGTTGCGCGGCGTCGGCAAGACGGTACTGCTCAACGCGTTCCGGTCGATGGCCATCCAGAAGCTGTGGGGCACGGGCAAGATCGAGGCGCGGCCCGACCAGTCGATCCGGCGGCCCGTCGCGTCCGCGCTGCACATGGCGGTGCGGGAGCTGGCGCCCCGGCACCGCGCGCCCGACCGGATCGAGGCGTTCCTCGGCGTGCTGAAGGCGTTCGCGCAGGCCGGCCCGGAGCCGTCCGGCACCCGGGCGAAGGCGCGGGCGCACCGCTGGCAGCCGGGCATCGACGTGCCCGCCTCGCGGGGACGCGCCGACTCCGGCGACCTGGAGATCGACCTCACCGAGCTGTTCGTGGACGCCGCGTCCGTCGCCACCGACGTCGGCGCCGGCATCGCGCTGTTCGTGGACGAGATGCAGGACGTCCCCGCCGACGACGTGTCCGCGCTGTGCGCCGCGTGCCACGAGCTGTCCCAGATCGGCGGCCCGCTGATCGTCGTGGGCGCCGGGCTGCCGCACCTGCCGGCGGTGCTGTCGGCCAGCAAGTCCTACTCCGAGCGGCTGTTCCGCTACGCGCGCATCGACCGGCTCGACCGCGAGTCCGCAGATGTCGCGCTGCTCGCCCCGGCCGAGCGGGAGGAGGTCACCTTCACCGACGACGCCCTCGACGCGCTGTACGGCGCGGCCGACGGCTACCCGTACTTCGTGCAGGCGTACGCGAAGGTCGTCTGGGACGTCGCGCCCGACACCCCGATCACCGCCGAGGACATCCGGGTCGCCGCGCCGGAGGCGGAGAGCGAGCTCGCGGTGGGCTTCTTCGGCAGCCGCTACGAGCGCGCGACGCCGGCGGAGCGCGACTACATGCGGGCGATGGCGATGCTCGGCGACGACCCGGTGCCGACGGCGGCGGTCGCCGACGAGCTGGGCCGCAAGCCGTCCAGCCTGTCGCCCGCCCGCGACGGCCTGATCAAGAAGGGCCTGATCTACAGCGCGGAACGCGGCATGGTCGCGTTCACCGTCCCGCACTTCGGCAAGTTCCTCCGCTCCCAGCCCGCCTGACGGATCGATCTATCGGGGCTTCTAGCGTTGTCGCTAGAGGGCCTTATAGAGCTGCATCGAACCGTGCTGTCCGATGTCTATTCGGCTTCCTAGCGCCAGAGCTAGAGAGCCGTAGATTCTGCTCGCATGCCTTCCAAGGTTTCTCTAAGGCTTTCTATGGTCAACCCTAGAGAGATCTATAGCAGCACAGAGGGTGTTGTCCGGCATGACGGTTGTTACGCGTAGTTATCTGGGTATGGCCCCCGATGCGCCGGACCGGGCGTGAAGTTCCGATGTCGGGGGGATCAGGATGAACGAGCAGGATCGCTACCGGGGCCAGGACCCGGACGACCTGTACTCGTCCCGCGAGGAGGACGAGTACGCGACCGGTGACGAGATGTCCTCGTCCATGGGGTCGTCGCAGTCCGGGGGGACCGACGAGCCGGAGATGCGGCAGGAGCAGGGCGGCCAGGGGTACGGCCAGGGCCCGCAGGGCTACCAGGACGAGCCGGGCTTCGAAGGCGGCGGCGGCCAGGGACACGGGCAGGACCACGACGACCACTCGTCCGACATGGGCGGGATGCAGGGCCGGGACGCGCCGAGCCGCCGCAGGAGCCAGGACGACGACGACCTTTACGGCGACCAGTTGGACGACATGCACCGCGACGAAGAGACCGACGAGAACTTCTAGAGCGGCCGTAGCGTCCGGTGATGTGAGGGCCGCGCCCGGTGCGGGTGCGGCCTTCCGCTATGCGTCGCCCTGCGCCTTGAAGACCGGGCGGGTGGAGGGGTCGGGCGTGTGCGGCGGGAACCGGGTCAGCAGGTCGAGCGCCTCGTCGATCGCGCGGACGAGTTGCGTGTCGGTGCCGTTCGCGTGGTCCTGTGGCGTTATGTCGACTTCTATGTCGGGGTCGGTGCCGTAGTTCTCGACCCGCCAGCCCACGTCGTCGAAGGTGAAGGAGAACTCCGGCTGCGTGGTGACGGTGCCGTCGGCGAGGCGGTGCCGGGGCCGGATGCCGACGACGCCGCCCCACGTCCGGCGGCCGATCAGCGGGCCGAGGCCGAGCAGCTTGAACGCGTGGCTGAAGATGTCGCCGTCCGAGCCGGTCCGCTCGTTGGTGATCGCGACCAGCGGGCCGCGCGGCGACTCGCGCGGGTACGGCATCGGGACGCCCCAGCGCGGGAAGTTGTAACCGATCCGGCGCCGCGCGAGCTTCTGCAAAAGCAGGCCCGACACGTTGCCGCCGCCGTTGAAGCGGACGTCCACGATCAGCGCCTCGCGGTCGTACTCGGCGAGGAAGCCGCGATGGAACTCGGCGAACCCGTCCGGACCCATGTCGGGGACGTGCAGGTAGCCGGCGCGCCCGCCGGTCCGTTCGTGCACGAGCGCGCGGTTGGCGGTCACCCAGTCGCGGTAGCGGCCGGGGCGCTCGTCGGCGAGGGTCCTGACGGCGACGGTGAACGGGTCGGCGTCGCCGCGCCGGATCGTCAGCAGCACCTCCTCGCCGGCGAGGTTGACGAGCCGCTCGCCGGGGACGACGCCGCCCGGCGCGACGGGCTCGCCGTTGATCGCGACGACGGCGTCGCCCGGCCGCACGTCCAGGCCCGGACGGTTCAGCGGTGAGGTGGCGGCGGGGTCCCACGGGTCGCCCTCGATGATGTGCGCGATCACGAACCGGCCGTCCCGGACGGCCCAGTCGATGCCGAGGAAGCCCTGGTCGTAGACGGGCCGGCTGCGGTACTCGCCGCCGATCTCGTAGGCGTGGGAGGTGCCGAGCTCGCCCTGCATCTCCCAGAGCAGGTCGGAGAACTCCCCACGAGTTGTCACTTTGTCGACAAGTGGGAGGTAGCGGCGGTAGACGGCGTCCCAGTCGATGCCCGCCATGTCCTCGTCCCAGAAGTGCTCGCGCTGCAGCACCCAGGTCTCGCGGAGCATCTGCCGCCATTCGGTCGCCGGGCTCACCGACACCTTGACCCGGTCCAGGTCGATCCAGCCGCTGCGGCGGCCCGGCCGGTCGTCGGGCGGCTGCTCGCGCCCCGCCGTGACCAGCCGCAGCCGGGACCGCGACCGGTACAGCAGGGTGGCGCCGTCGCGGGCCAGCCAGAAGTCGCCGACGTCGCGCAGCCGGGTCCGCGCCTGCCGCGTCGCGAGGTCGAACGCGTCGACGCGGCCGAGCGCCGGATCGTCGCCGCGCGCGCCCTTCACCGGGAACACGGAGTACAGCACCTGGCCCTTGGTCCCGACGATGCGCCCGTACCGGCCTTCCGCGACCGGGAACGCGACGACCCGGCGCTCGATCCCGTCGAAGTCGATCGCGAGCCGCGCCGTGGCGGCCACGCTCGCGCCGAGCCCCGGGCCGGTGACGTCCCGCGCGTCCGAGCCCTCCGCGAGGCTCGCCTCGCCCGGCGCGTTCGCGCCGGTCACCGGGCGCGGCGTCGCCATGAACGGCGACGGCACGTCCTTCCGCAGCGTGACCGCGTACGGGCGGGCGCCCAGCGGGAAGCCCCGGTCGAACTGGAGCGTGTCGGCGACCGGGTCGAACACGCGCTGGCCGATGAAGTACAGGTAGCGGCCGGCGGGGTCCCAGGCGGGGGCGCGGTCGTGCAGGACGGGCCGGGTGACCGGCGCGACCAGGCCCGTCTCGGCGTTGCACACCTTGATCGCGGTGGTCTGCGCGCCGGTCGGGCAGGCGTAGGCGAGCCATTCGCCGCCGGGCGACCAGGCCAGGCCGGTGATCGCGCCGTACGGGCTGACGTCCAGCGGCACCGGCTCCAGCGGGCCGCCGCCGGTGGGTTCCAGCAGGTAGAGCTCGTTGCGGTGGTTGGTGAACGCGAACCGGTCTGCGGACGGCGACGGCGCCAGCTCCAGGACCCGGCCGACGTCCCCGGACGTCTCGGCGTGCGCCGCGTCGCGGGCGCCGGACGCGGTCAGCACGACGATGCGCTCCCGGCCGTCCTCGCCGGACGCCGCCGCGATCAGCCGCCGGTCGTCGTTGAACCAGGTCAGCAGCCGGTACCGGACGCCGTCCTGCCGCCCGTGCTGGCGGACCGGCCCCTCCCAGGCGGCGAACGAGTACGCCTTGCCGCGCGTGGTGATCGCCAGCCCGTCGCCCGCCGAGTTCACCGTCACCGTGTCGAGGTACTCGGCGGCGGGCACGAACCGCCGGTTCCGCTGGGTGCGGGAGCTGCCGAGACGCACATCCATCCGGCGAGAACCGCTGTCCGGGTCGAGGACGTACAGGTCGGCGGCGGCGTGGTAGATCAGCCGGCGGCCGTCGTCGGCGAGGTTGCGCGCGTAGTAGTCGTCATGGTCGGTGTGACGTCGCAGGTCGGAGCCGTCGGGCAGGCAGGAGTAGACGTTGCCGACGCCCTCGTGGTCGGACAGGAAGTAGATCCGGCCGCCGAGCCGGCAGGGCGCGGCGAGGTTGCCGTCCAGCTCGATCAGCCGCCGGAAATCACCGGAGTCGTCGGGGTCGATCCACAGGTCACCGGCCGTCCCGCCCCGGTACCGCTTCCACCTGGCCGGGTCGGCGGTGTTGCGGCCGATGACGATCGCGCCGTCCGGCCCGTACGTCACGCTGCTCGCCGGCCCGTACGGAAGCTCCTCCGGTATGCCGCGACCGCCGGGATCGATCCGGTACAGCCACTGGTAGCCTCGGAACGGGCGCCGGACGTCGCTGGCGTAGACGATCCGGCCGTCCGGATCCCAGCCAGTGATCGTGCAGGACGTCCCGTGGAACGTCAGCCGCCGTGCCGCCCCGCCCGCCGCCGGCATGACGTACACCTCGGCGGGGCCCTCCTCGCGGCCGACGAACGCCAGCAGCCGCCCGTCCGGCGACAGCCGGGGATAGGCGGCCGCAGCGACCCCGGCGGTCAACCGGTACGCCCGGCCGCCGGACGCGGGCACCGTCCACAGGTCGTCCTCGCACACGAAGACGACGTCGTCGCCGCAGATCGACGGGAACCGCAGGTAGCCGCCGCCGTTTCCCCCCACGCGCGGTCAGTGCCCGCTCCGCCCGCGAGGAATCTCTAGCGGTTTCTTGGACGCGTCCAAGAAACCGCTAGACGGGGCTCGCGACGCGCGCCGGCACGAGCGCCGCCCGGACGGCCCGGTTCCGCTCCGCCGTGGACACCGCGAACACGATCTCCATGTCGTGCCCGTCCACCCGCGCCGGGTAGACCACGAACCGCCAGCAGCCCTCCCGCCACACGTCCAGCGGCACCGCGCTGGCGACGGCGTTCTCGTGCTCGACCCACGCGGGGCTGTCGTAGAGCGCCGCGTACGTCTCCGGCATCGGGCTCCGGCGCCGCTCGCACGGCGTCTCCGGACGGCCCAGCCCGCGCGTGTGCGACCCCCGGCCCAGCAGCTCCGAAAGCTCGGGGGAGAGCGCCGCGAACAGCGCCAGCTCCAGGACCAGCACCGGCGCGACCTGCGTCCGGACGTCCCGCAGCACGTCCAGGCCCGCCATCGGCGCGCCGAGCGAGGCGATGCCCGCGCCGGTGAACAGCAGCGCGCGCAGGACGCTGCGGCGGCCGACCCGCTTGGCGCTGAGGCCGCCGAAGCAGCCGCACCCCGCGTCCGGCCGCCGCACCCGCAGCTCCCCCACCACCCAGGTCGCGGCCGCGAACGCCAGCGTCGTGGCCAGCCGCACCGAGAACTGCGAGGTCACCAGCAGCGCCAGCCCGAGCACGCCCTCCCCGAGCCCGAGCCCGACGTTCATCCCGCGGCTGCGGCGCAGCGCCGTCAGCCCAGCGAGCCCGGCCGGGACGGGGACGCCGTGCACGTGGTCGGGCGCGTCCGCCACCCGTTCGCGGATCGTCAGCTTCGCCAGGCACGCCGCCAGCAGCACCATGGCCAGCAGCAGCACCTGCGTGTTCTGGAACGTCACCATGTCGCCGCCTCCTCCGCCGGACCGCCGAACCGGACGGCCGGGACGTCCGGCCGCGCGAGCACGTTGAAGCACCCGGCCTCCAGATCGCCGCCGAGCCCCACGAACGTCTCGGGCGTCAGCTCGACGATCCGGCCGCGCGGCGACGCCCCGCACTCCACGCACCGGTCGCAGAACCGCGCTGCCGCGCAGCCGCACTGCACGACCGGCACCCGCCCCGCGCGCCCGCTGCACTCGTTGTGAACCGTGATCTCGCCGCCGATCGACAGGTACGGGAACGGGACGCAGCCGGACGGGGCGTCCGCGCACCCGCCGGCGTCCCCCTCCGGGTCGACCGCCGGGTACGCCGCGCCGCGCGGCGCCGGGGCGTGACCGAACCAGGTCGCCGTCCCGCGCAGCACCGCCGGCGCGGGCGCCGCGGCCTCCGGACCGGCCAGGTCCTCGACCCGGTACCCGGGCTGCGACGTGCCCGGACGCACCGCCTGCGGCCCGCCGGGGGAGCGCACGCAGATCACGTCGACGAGGTAGCCGGGCTCCAGCCGGGGGTGCCGGACGAGCACCTGCTGGAGGGCGTGCGGGGGGATCGCCACATGGGCGCGCCCGCGATGGGGGCCCATGTCCACCTCCCAGGCGTCCCGCCCGCACGCCAGCATGGTGCCGGCGACCCGCTCGATGTCGACCCATATCCGGTCGATCCCGGGTCCGCCGGCCTTCGGCCGGACGATCGCCTCCCGTCCCGGCCGCAGCGCGGCGAGGCCCCCGCGCCCGCCGTGCCAGACCGTGGTGTCGCCGGACATCGCCAGCCGCAGCTCGGTGCCGTCCGCGTCCAGCACCAGCAGGTGCGGGCTCGCGTCGAGGATCGTCCCGGACAGCGCGCCGAGCGGGCGTCCGGCGTTCTCCGGGAGGCCGGCGTCCGGCTCGGGGGACGCCCCGAGCACGGCCTCGCGGAGACGGCGGCGCCTGGCTCCACGGCGGTGGGGTAGCGGCATGGCGGCACTCCGGCTCGATCTTCACTGGGGGTGACGTCTGTTAGGACGGCGAGTCAAGAGTCACGCGCGGTGCACGCTCTGTCGACGGATTTGTCGCGATAAGTCGATCGCCGGGGGAGGATCAATCGACCTTGGTTGAGGATTATTAACTGGTTGACCCGGATATGTGCTTTAAGTAGGCCCGGAATTACGATCAACCTGAGATCGTCAACTGTACCGGGAGTCCGGCGCGGCCAAGATCACATTCGGGGTCCACCCGCCGCCGGGCGCCTCCGCGACCCTGGCTCGGGGGTGAGGTGAACAGCACGCGGCACGAGGAGTTCCGCGCGTACGTGGCGGACCGCGGCCCCACCCTGCTGCGCGCCGCGATGCGCCTGACCAGCGATCGCGCCGAGGCCGAGGACCTGCTCCAGGCCGCGCTCGCCAAGACCTAC
The DNA here is from genome assembly GCF_039529375.1 of Actinomadura napierensis. NCBI lineage: Bacteria > Bacillati > Actinomycetota > Actinomycetes > Streptosporangiales > Thermomonosporaceae > Actinomadura > Actinomadura napierensis. The sequence goes on along the minus strand of NZ_BAAAMR010000002.1, from coordinate 96,063 downwards.
CTCGCCTGGGACCGCATCCACGACCGCTCCGCCGTCGACGGCTACGTCCGGCGCGCGATGGCCAACACGCAGATCTCCTGGTGGCGCCGCCGAAAGCTGGATATTTACCCCACGGATCAGGTTCCCGACCGTCCGGTGGACGATCACACCCGGCGCGCCGAAATGCGCGACGCCCTCGGCCGCGCGCTCGGCCGGCTTCCCGAACGCCAGCGCCTCGCCGTCATGCTCCGCTATTACGAGGACATGTCCGAAGCGGAGATCGCCAATGTGCTCGGCGTGAGCGTCGGCACTGTCAAGAGCACCGTCTCCCGCGCCATGGCCCGCCTGCGCGACGACGACGCCCTCGGCGACGACTTCCCGGGCATCCCTCCCCAGCGGGAGTGATCAGGCTCTGGGCAAACACTCCCGGTTGGGCTAGAACGGAATTCCGCTGCCGAGCCGGAGGTGTGCCGTGTGGAGCACCATGCAGGACTTCCCGCTGACCATCACCACGATCATGCGGTACGGCGCGCAGGTGTGCGGGTCCGCGCAGATCGCCACCTGGACCGGGGACGGCGCGCGGCGCCGGACCTACGCCGAGGTCGGTGAGCGCGCCGCGCGGCTCGCCGGGGCGCTGCGCGCGCTCGGCGTGGACGGCGACCAGCGCGTCGCCACGTTCATGTGGAACAACACCGAGCATCTGGAGGCCTACCTCGCGGTCCCGTCGATGGGGGCCGTCCTGCACACGCTGAACCTGCGGCTCTTCCCCGACCAGCTGGTGTACATCGCGAATCACGCCGAGGACCACGTCGTCATCGTGGACGGGTCGCTGATCCCCCTGCTCGCGCCGGTGCTGCCGCAGCTGAAGACCGTCCGGCACGTCGTCGTGGTCGGCGAGGGCGAGACCACGCCGCTGGAGGGCGCGGGCAAGGAGCTGCACTCCTACGAGGAGCTGCTGGCCGCCGCGCCGCCGGAGTTCGCCTGGCCGGAGATCGACGAACGGTCCGCCGCCGCCATGTGCTACACCAGCGGCACCACGGGCAACCCGAAGGGCGTCGTCTACTCGCACCGGTCCGCGTACCTGCACTCGGTGTCGGTGTGCACCGGCAACGCGCTCGGGATGAGCGGCGCCGACGTCGTGCTGCCGGTCGTCCCGATGTTCCACGCGAACGCGTGGGGGCTGCCGTACGCGGCGGTGCTCGCGGGCGCGGCGCTGGTCATGCCGGACCGGTTCCTGCAGGCTGAGCCGCTCGTTCGGCTGATCGAGTCGGAGCGTCCCACGATCGCGGGCGCCGTCCCCACGATCTGGGCGGACGTCCTGCGGTACACGCGCGAGCACGGCTCCGACCTGAGCTCGCTGCGGCTCGTCCCGTGCGGCGGGTCGGCGGTGCCGGAGTCGCTGATGCGCGGGTTCGACGAGATCGGCGTCCGGATCGTGCAGGCGTGGGGGATGACCGAGACCTCGCCGGTCGCGACGATGGCGCACCCGCCCGTGGGCGCGGACGGGGAGCGGGCCTGGCAGGCGCGGGCCAGCCAGGGACGGGTGCTCGCCGGCCTGGAGATCCGCGTGGTCGGCGACGGCGACGTGGTGCTCCCGAACGACGGGGAGGCCGTCGGCGAGGTGGAGGTCCGCGGGCCGTGGATCACCGGCGCCTACTACCGCGACGAGGACCCGGGCCGGTTCCACGACGGCTGGCTGCGCACCGGCGACGTCGGCAACCTCTCCCCCGACGGCTACATGATCCTTACCGACCGGGCGAAGGACGTCATCAAGTCCGGCGGCGAGTGGATCTCCTCCGTCGAGCTGGAGAACCACCTGATGGCGCACCCCGACGTGATCGAGGCGGCCGTCGTCGGGGTCCCGGACGACCGCTGGCAGGAGCGGCCGCTCGCCTCCGTTGTCGTCCGCGACGGCGCGTCGGTCACGGCGGCGCAGCTCCGGGAGTTCCTCACCGACCGGGTGCCGAAATGGCAGCTCCCCGAGCGCTGGACGTTCATCGCGGAGGTCCCGAAGACCAGCGTCGGAAAATTCGACAAGAAGGTGCTGCGCCGCCGCTACGCCGACGGCGGCCTGCAGGTCGAACGCGCCGACTGAGCGGGCGGCGCTGCGTCCCCGGCGAGCGGGGGGACGGCCTCCGCCTGACGCGATTCTGACGCTCGGTCATGAACCAAGTGATCACGGAGAGGGGCGGGTGCTTCACTGTCCGATAACCCGAATCGGCGATTTCGGGGGATCGAGTGGTGTCGAACCGGTGAAGGGGTGTATGCAAGGTGGGCTGATTGTCCGGACGGCCCCTTTGGGGGCGGACTCCCATGCCGGTCCCGGGAGCGTGAATGCCCAGGTTGTCCCCCTCCGAAGACACGGCGGACCGGAAACTGGTCCAGGGTCTGAACGAAGGCGACGAAGCCGCCCTGGCCACGCTCTATGACGAATACGGCGAGCGCCTTTACGACTACGCGCTGTCGACGACCGGGGACGAGAAGATCGCCGCCGGCATCGTCCACGACACCTTCATCGACGCCTGCCGCCGCGCCCCCCGGATGCGCGACCATCTGCACCTGAGTTCCTGGCTGTACGGCGCCGCCCGCCGCCGCTGCGTCCGCCGCGGCCGGCTCAAGGAACTGCACTGGGACCGGGACGCCGAGTTCTCCGACACCCCGTTCGTGGAGCGTGCCCCGTCCCCGGAGCACGCCGCCGTCACCTCCGGCTGGCCGCCCTCCGCCGAACTCCACGACCTGCTGCGCGCCGCACTCGCCGCCCTCGACCCGGACGACCAGGAGGTCGTCCTGCTGGCGTTCCGGCACGAGCTGCGGCCCGCCCGGCTCGGCGCCGCGCTCGGGCTGTCCGGCCGCCGCGCCGCCGGGCGGGTCCGCCGGGGCGGCGAGATCATGGAGGCCGCGCTCGCCGCCGAGGTCGTCCGGGCGGCGCTCGCCTGCGTTGCGTCCGCCGCGTCTGCCGAGCCTGCCGATCAGCCGGACGAAGAAGAGGAGTCCGCGCAGGAGAGCCGATCCACCGCCGTCGCGGTCCTGGCCGCCCGGGCCCCGGAGCCGAAGCAGCCCCCCGCCTCGGGTGATGCGGACGCCGAGGACGAGCCGGACGCCGAAGAGGCGCCGCCGGCCGGCGCCCCGCCCGTTCGGCGCGGGCCGCTGTCCGTCGCGCTGTGGCGGACGCTCCACCGCGGAGGCGAGGGCATGGCGGCGGACGCCGCGGCCGACCCGTCCGTCGCCGAGCACATCGAGAGCTGCCCGGACTGCCAGAGCCGCGGCCGGGTCCGCGCGGCGCCGCTGCTGCGCCGGGCGCCCGCCCCCGTCCTGCCCGCGGCGCTGCGCCACCGCGTCATGCACACCGCGACGGACCCGGAACTCGCCGGCTACCGCGCGGACATCGCCGCGCGCGGCGGCCCGCTGACCCCGGAGGGCCTGCCGAGCCAGCCGGACGTGCCGTCGCCCTTCACCCGCCGCTGGCTGTTCACCGGCGGCGGGATGGCGGGCGCGCTGGTCGCGGCGATCGTGGCGGTACTGGTCATGGGCCCGGGGGGCGGCGGCGCGCTGTCCTGGCCGCCGTTCCACAACCAGCCGTCGATCAAGCATGAGGGAGGGCGCGACGGCGGCGGCAAGGAGCACGGCGACCACCGGCCGGGCGGGCCGGCGGGCGGGCCCGGCATGCCGCCCGGGTCGACCGGGGCGACGCCGTCCATGCGGCCGCAGACCGACGACAAGAGGCCGTCGCCGACGCCGTCCGGGACCGTCCCGCCGTCGTCCGCGCCGCCGGCCCCCAAGCCGCCCGCCGGGCCCGGCGACCTCGTGGTGAACCCCGGGACGGTCGAGATGTACGGGACCAAGACCGCGCGGGTCAGCCTGTCCGCGCGCAACGGCCCGGTGACCTGGACGGCGATGGCCTCGACCGGCGAGCTGATCCTGTCGCAGATGCAGGGCGGGGTGGCCAAGGGCGGCACGTCGCAGGTCACGATCACGCTGCGGACCGCGCTCATCGGGCTGCCCGGCCAGGGCACCCTCACCTTCACCGACTCCGAGGGCGCGGCCCATCAGGTGACCGTCAAGTGGGGCGCGTCGCTGCTCTGACCTGCGGACGCGGGTCAGCGGGCCGCGGGCGCGGGTCAGCGCGCCGCGGGCCGCTCCCCCTCGAGATGAGCGCGGACGGTCTCCAGGTGCTCGCCCAGCGCCGCCTGCACGCGGACCTCCATCGCCCGCGCGATCAGCGGGTCGACGACCATCTTCACCAGCGGCCGCATCCGGCGCACCACGGCGGCGACCTCGGTGACCTCCTCGCCTTCCGGCCGGTCCTCCAGCCGGCTGAAGACGTGCTCCTGGACAAGGCCGACGAACCGCCCGGCGATCACGTCGACGTCACCGCGGATCCGCTCGGCGATGTCGAGCACCGCGTCCAGCGGGATGCCCGCCGCGACCAGCTCGGCGCCGACGTGCAGCAGCCGGGGGCTCGGCACCCGGTACACCCCGCCGTCCGGCTCGATCAGGCCGAGCTCGATGGTCCGCCGCCGCATCCGCTCGCGCTCGCCCTCGTCGAGCCCGCCGCCGAAGATCGCGATGAGCTCGTCGTAGGTCGCGGTGCCGGGGATCTCGTCCGACCACGGGTCGGTGAGCACCTTCTCCAGCCCGAGGACGTCGCCGACGTCGCGGCCGGTCTCCCACGCGGTCAGCAGGTCCTTGATGACCGCGAAGGTGTAGCCGCGGCCGAGCAGCTGGCCGATCAGCCGCAGCCGGGCCAGGTGGGAGTCGTCGTACAGGCCGACCCGGCCGGCCAGGCGCGGCGGCGGCAGCAGCCCCCGGTCCTGGTAGGCGCGGATGTTGCGCACGGTGCTCCCGGCGGCCCGCGCCAGGTCGTCGATTCGGTACTCGGCCATGCCCCGCCCGCCGGTTGCGTCCACCTTGACCGCAGCGATCTTACTCCGCCATCATTGTGACATTGATCAATGAGACATAGAGGGGGAGTCCATGACGGACCCCGGCGGGCCCCTGGACATCGAGGAGACCCTCCTCGGCGGCCCCCTGCGCTACACCCGCAAGGACGTCGAGGCCCTCTCCGGCGTCCCCGACGAGTACGCGCGGCGCATCTGGCAGGCCCTCGGCTTCCCCATCCCGCCCGACGAGGAGGCCGCCTTCACCGACGGCGACGTCACCGCCCTCCGTGAGATCAACGAGGTGCTGGGGCACGACCTCGTCGACGAGGAGACCGTCCTGCAGCTCGTCCGCGCCGTCGGGCAGACCATGGGACGGCTCGCCAGCTGGCTCGGCGACGTCTGGCTGCAGCGGCTGAGCGTGCTGCCGTCCGGCGAGCCCCTCACGGCCGACCTGGTCACCGCCGCCCTCGCCGCCACCGAGGAGCTGCGCCCGGCGTTCGAGCGGCTGCTGCTGCACGGCTGGCGCCGCCAGCTCACCGCCGCCGGGATGCGCGCCGCCGCCGTGACGGCCGCCGCCCTGTCCGACCCCGGGGCCGGCCTCGCCCACCTCGCGGTCGGCTTCGCCGACGTCGTCTCCTTCACCCGGCTCAGCCGGAGCCTCGACGCCGACGCGCTCGCCGCGTTCGTCGAGCGGTTCGAGTCCGCCGCCACCGAGATCGTCGCGGACGCCGGGGGCCGCGTCGTCAAGACGCTCGGCGACGAGATCCTCTTCGTCACCACCGACCCGGCCGCCGGCGCCGAGACGGGCCTGCGCATCGCCGAGCGCTTCAACGAGGACCCCGAGTTCCCGAAGGTCCGCGTCGGCCTGGCCTACGGCGAGGTCATCCAGCGGCTGGGCGACGTCTTCGGCACCCCGGTGAACCTCGCCGCCCGCCTCACCGCGACCGCCTATCCGGGCACCGTCCTGATCGACGGCGGGCTGGCCACCGCCCTCCCCGACGGCGGCCGCTACGACATCTCCGCCCTGCGCCCCCGCCCCCTCCAGGGACTCGGCCGCGTGCGGCCGCGTTTGCTCCGCCGGGCCTCTGGCGGCGGGCGCTGACGGCCCGTAGCGTTCGTGACCACCGGGCTCTGTGCCCGGTACGTCGGCGGATGGGGTCCCTTGTTCGACTTGGTGGTCAGGGGCGGGACGGTGCTGGACGGCACCGGTGCACCGGCGCGCCGCGCCGACGTGGCCGTCTCCGCCGGCCGGATCGCCGCCGTCGGCGTCCCGGCGGACGCGCGCGCGGCCGAGGAGATCGACGCCACGGGCCGGTACGTCCTGCCGGGCTTCATCGACGCCCACGCGCACGGCGACGCCGCCGTGTTCGACCGGGAGGCGCAGCTCGCGGCGCTGCGGCAGGGCGTCACCACGCTCGTGCTGGGGCAGGACGGTGTCTCCTACGCGCCGGCGGACGCGCGGACGCTCCGGTACGTCACCCGCTACTTCGCACCGGTCAACGGGTCGCATCCCGCGCTGGGCGGCGCCGTGTCGGTGGCGCAGTTGCTCGCGACCTATGACCGGCGTACGGCGCTCAACACCGTGTACCTGCTTCCGCACGGGACGATCCGGTACGGCGTCATGGGAACGGCGCGGCGCGCGCCGGACGAGCGCGAGCTGGCGGCGATGCGCGCCCACGTCGAACGCGGGCTGAGCGAAGGCGCGGCCGGGCTGTCCACGGGGCTGGAGTACGTGCCCGGCGGCTACGCCGGGGTGGACGAGATCGCCGCGCTGTGCGAGCCCGTGGGTGCGGCGGGCCTGCCCTACGTCACCCACATGCGCGGATACGAGGCCGATGCGGCGACGGCGCTCGTGGAGGTGCTGCAGATCGCCCGCGCCGGACACGTCGCCCCTCACGTCTCGCACCTGCACGGCCCCGGAGACGTGCTGACCCGGCTGATCGGCGGCGCGCGCGCCGGAGGCATCGACCTGACCTTCGACAGCTACCCCTACCTGCGGGGATCCAGCACGCTGACGCTCGTCGCGCTGCCGTCGTGGCTGCCGGTCGCCGACCTGGACGCGGCGCTGGACGCGCTGGCGGACCCGGCCGTCCGCGAGCGGCTGGAGCGCGAATGGTTCGCCGCCCGGCCGGGGATGTGGCGGCGGATCACGCTGTCGCACGTGCCCGCCGACGACCTGCGGTGGGCGGAGGGGATGACCCTTCCGGACGCGGCGGAGCGCGCGGGACGCGGCCTCGCCGACTTCTGCTGCGACCTGCTCGTGGCGACGCGGCTGGAGGCCGGCTGCGTGTTCGCGCAGCCGCCCGCCGCCACCGAGGAGTCGGTGCGGGCGCTGCTGCGCCATCCCGGGCACATGGCCGGCTCCGACGCCGTCTACCAGGGCGGGCACCCGCATCCGCGCGGCTGGGGCGCGTTCGCCCGGCTGGCGGGCCGGTACGTCCGCGACCTGGGCGACTGGACGTGGGAGCAGGCCGCGGTCCACATGGCCGGACGCGCCGCCGCCCGGTTCCGGCTCACCGACCGGGGCCGCATCGCGGTCGGATGCGCCGCCGACCTCGTCGTCCTGGACCCGGCCACCGTCACCGACCGCGCCACCTACGAGCGGCCCCGCGTGCCGGCGGACGGCGTCGAGCACGTCCTGGTCAACGGCGTTCCGGTGCTGAGCGGCGGCGTCCTCGACGAGACGGCGCAGCCGGGCCGGGCGCTACGCCCACGCTGAGACCGGCGCGGGTATCCAGGCGTGCGCCGTATCCTCGTCTGGCCCGACTTCGTCGCCGATGAGAAGAGCTGATGGACTCCTCCCTCTATGTCCTGATGGAGGATCTGCGCGGTGTGGAGGCCGCGCGGGTCCTGGCCCACGGGGTCTCCTCCCTCACGGTCGGCGCGGCCTACCACCGCGCCCGCGATGTGACGCCCCACGGCCGGTCCCGTGTCACCCTGCGGCACGACGGCGTCCACTTCCCGCTGGACGGCCACTTCGACGGGCTCCGGCTCGTCCCGCCCGTCCGCGACGGCGCGGAGGAGCGTCCTCTACGCGCGCTCCGGGAGGAGACCCGCGCGCTCGGCGTCCCTCTGCACGGGTGGGGCGTGTTCCTGCACAACACCACGCTCGGCCTAGCGTTCCCGGACGTCGCGCAGGAGAACTGCTTCGGCGACCGGGCCGCGCCCGCCGACCTGTGCCCGTCCCACCCGGACGTCCGCGCCTACGCGGTCGCCCTCGGGCGCACCATCGCCCGCCAGGGCGTGGACTCCGTCGTCGCCGAATCCCTGCATTTCGGGACGTTCGGCCACGGCTACCACCATGAGCGGTCGTTCGTGGACCTCGGCCCGGCCGCCGAGTTCGCCCTCGGGCTCTGCTTCTGCGACCACTGCCGCCGCCGCGTTCCCGGCGCCGACGCGGCCCGGGACGCGACGTCCGCCCTCGCGGCGTCCGTGCTGGACGGCGGCCCGCCCGTCGAGAGAATCCCGGACGACCTGACCGCATTCGCCCGCGCGCGCGGGCCGATCGTCACGTCCCTGGCCGCCGAGGTCGCCGAAGCCGTCGCGGCGGAAGGCTCCCGGCTCACCTTCATCGATCTGACCGGCGCCATGAAGGGCTACGCGGACGGCCGCCCCACCGGAGCCCCGGCCGCCGACGACGCCTGGAAGGTCGGCATCGACCCGGCCTCGCTGGCTCGCGTCGTCCCGTCCTACGCCGTCCTCTGCTACGCCCGCGAAGCCGACCGGATAGCCGAGGACGTCGCCGCCTACCGCGCCGCCCTCGGCCCGGACACCGTCCTGCGGGCCGTGCTCCGCCCAGGGCATCCCGACACCGCGTCCGCCGAGCACCTGGCGGAGAAGGCCGGGGCCGCCCGCGCCGCCGGAGCCGACACCGTCGACTACTACCAGTACGGCCTGGTGCCGCTCCCCGTCCTCGACCGCATCAACCGCTAGCGCCGCCCCCGGCGTCCAGGACCGGAGGCAGGTCGAAGGCGGCGAACACCCGCGCGTCCTGGAAGACGACGTTGCGCGCGACGCCCTGCGGCGTCACGGTGAAGACCTGGAGCGTGTGCAGCAGGTAGGCGCCGTCGTCGCCGCGGTTGTAGGCGGCGACGGCGGGCTGCGCGTTCGCCGCCGTCCGGACCATCCGCCAGTCGGGGCCGTTCATCGCGAAGACCCGATCCATGAACCGGCCGTAGGAGTCCCGGCCGAGGTACCACAGCGGGACCGGCGGCATCTCCAGCACCGCGTCCTCGGTCAGCAGCGCGACGAGCCCGGCCACGTCGGCGGCCTCGAACGAGTGGATGTAGCGGTCCACGAGCGCATCCACCGCGTCGTCGCCCGGCTCGGCGACGTCGTCCTCGGCCGGGGACGCGCCCTCCAGCCCGGTGCGGGCCCGCTGCAGCGCGCTGTTCACCGCGGCCGGGGTCGTCTCCAGCAGCGCGGCGACCTCGGCGGCCGGGAACTCCAGCACGTCGCGGAGGATGAGCACCGCCCGCTGCTTCGGCGGCAGCACCTGCATCGCCGCGATCAGCGCCAGCCGCAGGGTGCCGCGCCGGATGGCCAGCGCCGCCGGGTCGCCGAGCAGCGCGTCCGGGAACGGCTGGAGCCACGGGACGTCCAGCGCCGGGGCGAGCGGCGCGTCGGTGTCGTCGCTCGGGCCGCCGAGGCCCGACGGCAGCGGGCGCCGCGCCCGGCCCTGCAGCGCGGACAGGCACGCGTTCGTCGCGATCTTGTAGAGCCAGGTGCGGACGGACGCGAGACCCGCGTCGTAGCGCTCCCGGGCCCGCCACGCGCGCAGCATCGTCTCCTGGACCAGGTCCTCGGCCTCGTGGACCGAGCCCAGCATCCGGTAGCAGTGCACCAGGAGCTCGCGCCGGTGCGGCCCCACCCGCGCCTCGAAATCCTCGTCGATCAACCGGTCCTCCTCCGGGCGGCCGTGTCAGCGCGCGGGCGCGTTGGCGTAGGCGGAGATCAGCCACTCGCCGTTCCGCTTGGCCAGCACCCAGGTGGCGACGACCTCGTGTTCGGCCGGCACCTCGGACTCTCCGGCCATGATGATGCCGGACTTGCTGACGATGACGGCGGTGTCGCCGTACACCCGCACGTTCTCCGGCTCGTCGACGGCGCGGGACCCCTTCATCGGCCCGGCGAAGGCCTGGGCCATGAAGTCGCGCACCGCCGGCCGTCCCTGGTGGAAGACGCCGGGCATCACCACGGTGGCGTCCTCGACGTACAGGTCGGCGAACGCCTCGGCGTCGTTGTCGGCCCAGGCCTTGTAGAGGCGGTCGAGCACGGCGCGCACATCGGTCTCATTGGCATCCATCGAAGATTCCTTCCAGTCGGGACGCCCGGTCCGGGCGCCCTCGGGTCGATGGATGTACCGCCCGGATCCCGCCGACTCATCGCTCCCCGCGAAGAAATCTCGAAATGCCGTGTTACCGGGATGCCGGGGGATCGGCGAAGATGCCCTTGAGCAGGCCGGTCGCCTGCCCCACCTCGATGAGGTAGCCGTCCGGATCGCGCATGTAACAGCGGATCTCGGCCTTGCGGTCCAGCGGCTCGGTGAGGAACTGGACACCCTTGGCCTTGGCGTCCGCGTAGAAGGCGTCGATGTCGGCCACCCGGACGTTCATGAACGCCGACACCGGATCGCCCGGCGAGGGCGGGCTCAGAACGATGTCCGGCTTGTCGGGTGTCGGCCCGCCGCCGGGGTTCATGATGATCCAGCTGTTCGCCACCCGGACGGTGGCCGGGTTCTCCTCCAGGATCACCTCGCCCCCGAGGACGTTCACATAGAACTCCTTGGAGACGTCCACGTCCCGGACGGTCAGGAACTGGGTGACCACGAGCCCTTGGCTCGGTGCGGGAAAACCATCATGGTCCGGCATTCCGGTCCCCTCTCTCAGGCCGCTCTCTAGGGCCGGGCTACACGTGGTGGCGGGCCAGGCGGTGCGGGTCGTCTTCGAGTGTGTCGCGGTCCCAGCCGCCGCGCACGGCGGCGGCCTCGTAGGTGCTGTGGAGGAACGCGGATAGGGTCGCGTCCGGGTCGTCCGCCGTGGCCACCGCCTCGTACGGCAGCAGGAACTGGCCGTTCTCGCGGCTGTAGTACGCCGCGTCCGGCGCCACCGCGTAGTCGGCGAACCCGTCCGGCTCGGGATAGGCGTAGGCGTAGAACGCGCCTTCCTCCAGGCCGGGCCAGAAGCCGCAGCTGCTCAGCTCCCGCGAGTACCCCTCCTCCATCACCCAGTCGCCGCAGTTGGGCGCGCCGCCCGGATGCCGCGGCGCGACGCGTCCGGAGAACCGGGTGCAGGCCAGGTCCATCGCGCCCCAGAAGAAGTGCACCGGGCTCACCTTGCCGACGAAATGCGACCGGAACTCGCCGATCACCCGGTTCGCCTCCAGCAGCTGCCGCCAGAACAGCCGCGCGGCCCGCGGATCGTAGGACGCGTGCTGCCGGTCGTCGGCGAACGGGATCGACGGCTCCACCTCGTTGGGCCGCGCCTGGATCGTCGTCTCGATCCCCAGCCCGACGAGGTGGTCCATGGTCTCGGCGTAGAAGTCGGCCACCGGCTTCGGCTCCAGCGCCACCCGGCGCTCCTCGCCGTTGCTGCTGCGGATGCGCAGCAGATGCCCGACGAAGTCGAACTCCATGTCGAACGCCCCGGACCGGTAGGGGATCGCCGAGGTCGTCAGCCCGCGCGGGCTCACGTACAGCGTGACCTGCCACCAGTGATTGACCAGCGGCGCGTGCGCCAGCCTGATCTTCCCGACGATCTGGGTCCACATGTGCAGGGTGTCCCGGGTGTCGGTCCAGTCCGCGACCCGCAACCGCGGCCACGGCTCGTGCCTGTGCTCCCCCACTGGTCCCCCTCGCGCGAACGTACGTCCGCGGGCGCTGGGGGACCGCCCGGCTCCTACGGACGCCCTCCTACCCGCCCCTCCCTCCCGGCAATCGTCGGCGCGGCGTGCTCAGCCCGCCGGGGCGGGGGCGATCATCCGGTCGATGAGGACGTGCAGGTACGTGCGGAAACGCGCGATCTCGTCCCGGTTGCGCGCCTCCGACCGCCCGCGCGCCCCCGGCAGGCCGCCCGACAGGAACCCGAACACGCACCACACCACCGTCCGGACGAGCAGGTCGACCGCCACGTCCGGCGGCACCACGCTCTCGACGACCCCCGAGACCAGCGCGTCCTGCGGGTCGACGTAGTCGTCCTCCAGCTCGCCGACGTCGGCGGCGTCGCCCATCCAGCGGTGCATCCACAGCGCGACGATCTCCGGGTTCGCGACGTAGAAGTCGAGGTACAGGTCGATCACCCGGTGCGCGCCCGCCGGGTCGGGCGTGTACGCGGCCAGCGCGCGGTCCAGCATCTCCTGCTCGGCGCGGTACGCGCGGTCCATCACCCGCCGGTACAGCCCGTTCTTGTCGCCAACGGCGGCCACCGAGGCGCGGCCGCCGTCGCCCGCCGCTTCCGCGATCAGCTCGATGCCGGTCGAGTCGTAGCCCAGCTCCGCGAACAGCCGGGTCGCCACCGCGATGATCTGCTCTTCGTCCTCCACATTCGTCACATTAGGTGATGGCATCGTGACGGTAAGGGACGGGGTGGCCCGGCTCAGCGGCGCCGGGTCTTGTAATGCTGGACGATCAGGGCGGCGGCGCTGCCGACGGCGAGCAGGCCGAGCATCACGTTCGCGATCACGTTGACGCCCGTCCGGGAGACCACCACGTTCCCGGCGATGCCGACCGCCAGCAGCACCCACAGCAACGGCCGCAGCGCGGCGCTCGGGTGCCGGCCGGGCGCCTGCGAAAGGTTCGACGGATCGTTCATCGCGCGCTCCTCGGTCATGGACCCTGCTCGGTCATGGACCTGCTCGGTCCGGTCAACGCCGACAACGCTAGGAACGGCGCGCGCCGCGAACGATCCCGCCAAGGGGCCGTCCTTGGTACAGCAGGCTGTACTTCCCGTCCGACCAGCTGACACGGATCGCGCCGTACGCCTAGATTCGTGATCAAGGAGGTACGGATGGTGGCGAACCGGCCCGGAACGGCCACCCCCGCACGGGGCATCGTGCTGGTGCGCGCCCGCGCCGTCTTCGACGCGCTCGAACACCTCGTCGGCGGCCTCGGCACCGCCCTGCTCGCGTTCGCCGCCCTGCTCTACATCGGCCTCGTCCTGCTCCTGTGCGCGGTCGGCGTCGGCCTGCTCCTCGCGCCCACCCTCCCGCGCATCGTGCGGGCCGTCTCCGAACGGGAGCGCGGGCGGCTGTCCCGGTGGGGCCCGGAGGTCATCGGCCTCGGACCGGCGCCGGCCGGCGTGCGCGCGGCCCTCGCCGACCCGGGCGTCCGCCGCGAGCTGCGCTGGCTGCCCGTCCACGGCACGCTCGGCCTGTTCCTCGGCGCCGCCGGGGCGACCCTGACGCTGGACGCCGCGCAGGACCTCACCTACCCGCTGTGGTGGCGGCTCCTGCCCAAGGACGAGGCCACCCCGACCCTGGTGTTCTGGACGGTCCGCGACGAGGCCACCGCCCTGGCCGTCATGGCCTTCGGCATCGGGCTGTTCGCCTGCTTCGTCTCCCTCGGCCCCGCGATGGCCCGGATGCAGGCGTGGCCGGGGCGCCGGCTCCTCGCGCCCACCGCAGACGTCGACCTGTCGATGCGGGTCGCGCAGCTCTCCGCCACCCGCGCCGCCGCGCTCGACGCCCACGCCACCGAGCTGCGCCGCATCGAGCGGTCCCTGCACGACGGGGCGCAGAACCGGCTCGTCGCCGTCACCGTCCTGCTCGGCGCGGCCCGCCGCGCCCTCGCCCGCGACCCGTCCGCCGCCGAGGCCGCCGTCGACCGCGCCCAGGACGCCGCGGAGCAGGCCCTCGCCGAACTCCGCACGGTCGTGCGGAGCATCCTGCCGCCCGTCCTCGCCGACCGCGGCCTCGCCGGCGCCCTCGCCGGGCTCGCCGCGAGCTGCGCCGTCCCCTGCCGCGCCGACGTCGACGTCCCCGGCCGGTGCGCCGCGTCCGTCGAGGCCACCGCCTACTTCGTGACCGCCGAGGCCCTCACCAACGTCGCCAAGCACAGCCGCGCTCGCAGCGCCGCCGTGATCGTCCGGCGCGACGCCGACCGGCTGCTCCTGCGCGTGGAGGACGACGGGATCGGCGGCGCGGACGGCCGCGGCGGCTCCGGGCTCGCCGGCATGCGCGGACGCATCGAGGCTCACGACGGCCGCCTCACCGTGACCAGCCCACCCGGTGGGCCGACGACTCTCCAGGTGGAGCTGCCATGCGGATTGTGATCGCCGAGGACGACATGCTGCTGCGCGAGGGTGTGGCGCTGCTGCTGCGCGCCGAGGCGCTGGACGTGGTCGCCACCGCCGACGGCCCCGAGGCGTTCCTTGAAGCGGTCGACGCGCACAGGCCCGACGTGGCGATCGTGGACGTCCGGATGCCGCCGACCCACACCGACGAGGGCATCAAGGCCGCCGTCGAGGCGCGCCGCCGCCTGCCCGGTCTCGCCGTCCTCGTCCTGTCCGCCTACGTCGAGCAGGCGTTCGCCACCGAACTCCTCGCCGGCGGCACCGGCGGGCTCGGCTACCTGCTGAAAGAGCGGGTCGGGCGCGTCGAGCAGTTCCTCGACGCTTTGCACCGGGTGGCCGAGGGCGGGACGGCCATCGACCCGGACGTCGTCGCGCAGCTCCTCACCCGCAGCCGCCCCGACAGCGCCCTGGAGCGGCTGACCGCCCGCGAGCGCGACGTCCTCGCCCTCATGGCCGAGGGCCTCGGCAACACCGCCATCGCCGAACGCCTCTTCGTTACCGAAGGCGCCGTCCACAAGCACATCCGCAACATCTTCGCCAAGCTCGACCTGGCGCCCACCGACCGCGCGGACCGCCGCGTCACCGCCGTCCTGCGCTACCTGGAGGAGACGCAGCAGCGCGTCTGAACCCCGGACGCGCTGCTGCCCACCGGGGTCAGCCCCGTCCGGCGGCGTAACCGTGCACGGTGATCCGTTCGGCCATGCGCGCGTAGGCGTCCGGATCGGACGGGACGCTGGTGCCCAGGCCGTCCACGTACCGGTTGTACATGCAGAACGCGGCGGCGATGAGGACGGTGTCGTGGATCTCCACGTCGGTGGCGCCGGCAGCGCGCGCGGCCGCGATGTGCTCGTCCGCGACCTCGCGGCCACCGCGCTGCACGGCGGCGGCGATGCCCAGGAGCTCCCTCAGCTTGTCGGACACCGGCGCCACCGCCAGGTTGGCGTGGACCTGCCGCACCAGGGACATCCCGCCGGGCAACTGCGCGGCGGCGCACGCCCCGTGGGACGAGGCGCAGAAGTCGCAGCCGTTCAGCTCCGAGACATAGGCCGCGATCAGCTCGCGCTCACCGCGCTCCAGCGGGCTCGGCCCGCGGAGCAGGGCCTCCGCCAGCGCGCTGAGCGGTCCGGCCGTCTCCGGCCTGAACGCCAGCAGGGCCGGCAGCCCGGGAACGCCGTCGTCCAGTTCGATGTGCGCCAAGGATCGCCTCCACAGACCGATGCAAGTCCCTCGATCCTCTAACGAACACCATTAGCGCGACAGTTTTCTCGCCACTCCACAAAACGTCATGGTCTCCTGAGGCTCGCCCCACGGGTTCGGCTCCGGCCGCCACCGCGAGCAGGACACCACCCCCGGCTCGACCAGCTCCAGCCCCTCGAACAGCCCCGCGATCTCCCGGGCGGTCCGGGCCCTGATGGGGTGCGGGGTGCCGCTGCCGTTCCACGCGTCCACCGCATCGTGCGTCGCCTCGACGTCCAGGCAGGCGTGGGACAGCGCCACGAAACTCCCCGGCGCCAGCGCCCCGGTCAGCCGCCGCACGATGCTCCGCGCCTCGTCGTCGTCGACGATCAGATGCAGCAGGGCCAGCATCAGCAGCGCGACGGGCTCGCCGAAGTCCAGCGTCGCCGCCGCCTCCTCCAGGATCCGCTCCGGATCCCGCGCGTCCGCGTCGATGTAGCTGGTGGCGCCCTCCGGCGAACTGGTGAGGAGCGCCCGCGCGTGCGCGAGCACCAGCGGATCGTTGTCGACGTAGACCACCCGTGACTCCGGCGCCGCCCGCTGCGCGATCTCATGGGTGTTGTCCACGGTGGGCAGCCCGGTGCCGATGTCCAGGAACTGCCGCACGCCCTCGTCCACCAGGTGGCGGACGCACCGTCCGAGGAACAGCCGGTCCGTCCGGGCCGCCGCGACCACGCCGGGGACCTGCCGGGCGACGCGCTCGCCCGCCTCCCGGTCCACCTCGTAGTGGTCCTTGCCGCCGAGCCAGTAGTCCCAGACCCGCGCCGACACCGGCCGGTCCGTCGCGAACCCGGCGCCGTCAGAGCTCATGTTCTCCTCCGCTCGCCGACGTTGCCGAGGGTAGCGGCCGCCAGCGCCTCCAGCAGCTCCACCTGCCGCTGCGGATGGACGTCCAGCAGGTTCGTCACGACGTGCATCTCGTCGGCGCCCACGGCCGCGGCCCTGTCGAGGTTGCGCAGCGTGCCGTCCACGAACCCAGCGGTCGAGATCTCGGCCCCGGGCGGTACAGGGAAGGCGCTCACCACGACGGTGCCGGTGCCGCCGGCCTCCCGGTACCAGCGGACCTGCGCGGCCGTGTCGTCCCAGTCGACGGCGACCGTGACGAACCCGTCCCCGATCCGGGCGGCCCGCTCGATCGTCGGACGGGTGGTCGCACCGAAGAACAGCGGGATGCGCCCGCCCCACGGCTTGGGCCCGATCTTGGAGAGCGGGACGCGGTAGTGCTCGCCCACGAACTGGACGGGATCGGGCTCCCAACAGGCGCGCATCGCGGCGACGTGCTCGGCGAACCCGGCACCGCGCCGCCCGGCGGGCACCCCGGCCGCGACGAACTCCTCGGGAATGTAGTACGGGGGCAGCCGGGTGCCGCCGCCCTGCCCGATGCCGACGTCCAGCCGGCCCCGCGACAACCGGTCCAGCGTGGCCAGCCGGCGGGCCAGGACGACCGGCGACTCGAAGATCGTGTTCAGGATGCTCGTCATCACCCGGACCCGCTCGGTGTGCGCCGCCGCCCACGTCAGTACCTCCAGTACGTCCCACGGCGGCGACTCGGGCAGCCCGGCGTCGTTCGTCCAGTGCGGACCGGCGGGGATCAGCAGCCGGTCGGAGACCGACACCGCGTGGAATCCGAGCCGGTCGGCAGCCCGCGCCACGGTGACGACGGCGTCCGGCCCGGCGTGCGGGCCGAAATGCTGAAGGGTGACTCCGATACGCGGCAGGTTCATCGCACTTCCCCGAGATCGCTGGACTCCATCGGATACTGGTCGGAGCCGCAGCGGCGTTCTTGTGCTCTTCGGGGAAGGACATCCGGAGAGAAGCCTTGAGACCCAGGAGCCGGCATGGACCCACAGCCCGAGATCGACACCACCGTGCCCCACTCGGCGCGGATCTGGAACTTCCTGCTGGGCGGCAAGGACAACTACCCGGTCGACCGCGCGGCGGGCGAGAACGTCTTCCGCACCTTCCCCGGGATGGTCGAAACGGCCCGCCAATCCCGGTACATGCTGACGCGCGTGGTGCGCTACCTCGCGGCGGAGGCCGGGATACGCCAGTTCCTGGACATCGGCACCGGCCTGCCCACCATGGACAACACCCACGAGGTCGCCCAGCGGGCCGCACCGGAGGCCCGCATTGTCTACGTCGACAACGACCCCCTCGTCCTCGTCCAGGCCAAGGCGCTGCTGAACAGCAGTCCCGAAGGCGCCACCGACTACATCGAGGCGGACGTGCGCGACCCGGAACCGATCCTGGCCGACGCCGCCCGGACACTGGACTTCGACCGCCCCGTCGCGCTCATGCTCATGGGCATCCTCGGCCTGGTGGCCGACTACGAGCAGGCCCGCTCCATCACGTCCCGGCTCGTCGCCCCCCTGGCACCGGGCAGCTACCTCGCTGTCTACGACGGCACCGACGACGACCCCGACTACGTCCGCGCCATCGAGGCCTTCAATGCCGGCAGCGGCGCCGTCCCATACACCCCCCGCAGCCCCGAGCAGATCGCCCACTACCTCGACGGCCTCGAACTGGTAGAACCCGGAGTCGTCCCGGTGACGCAATGGCGCCCCGACTCCCGCTCGGCGAACCACAACGTCGCCTGCACCGGCGGCGTAGGCCGCAAACCCGTGGAGGACCGGTGAAGCACTACCTGCTCAGCATCCAGCAACCCGACGGCGGCCCGCCCGCCCCCGAGGTCCTGGAACCGATCATGCGGGACGTCGCGGCCTTCAACCAGGAGCTCCGCGACGCCGAAGCATGGGTCTTCGCAGGCGGACTGCACCTGCCCCACGCCGCCGCCGTCGCGCACCCGCAAGCCGACGACGTCCTCATCACGGACGGCCCGTACACCGAGGGCAAGGAACACGTCGGCGGCCTGTCCATCATCAAAGCCCCCGACCTGGACTCCGCCCTCGAATGGGCCCGCAAACTGGCCCGAGCCACCACCCTCCCCATCGAAGTCCGAGAGTTCCAGGGCACCCCACCCGACCACCTGCCCTGACCCGAAAGGGCAACCCTGCCGACGGCGAACCCACGCCACAGGATCACCCCTATGGCGGTAGCATCCCGACAATTGACCTTGGCAGCCAAGGGAGATCATGTCTCGCCCGCCCGCACCCCCCGGCGGCCGCCCGCGGGCGATCGCGGCATTGCTGCTGTGGATGCTCTTCTGCGCGCTGATCGGGTTCGGTCTGATCGTGATGTTCGTCGGTGCCAAGGGTCTCTACGATGCTCACCGGCCGATCAAGTGCGGCGGCAAGGTGATGCCCGAAGACGGCCCGTACACGTGCTTCTCCGGCTACGGTCCCCATGGTTACGACGACCTCGTGCGAGAGAGACACGACCGAGCGGAACAGGCACCGTACATGCTCGCCTCCGGAGCCCTGGCCCTGGTCATCGGCGTCCCCGGCATCAGACGCGCTTCACGCTACCTGGGCCGCATCCAACGCTGGGCGACCTCCCTCAACGCAACCGGCCGACCCCCCGCCGAATAACACCCCGCACGCCCTCGACAACGTCTCGGCGGGCCCATGATCGGCGCTGCTGTGCCGCCAGTCACCCTCAGCGGTACGGTCAGGCGCCGTCGACTGCATTGGAGGGCATCATGGCGGGTCCGACAGCGGAGCAGGTCGAGCACTATGTGCGAATGTTCGAGCAGTTGAGCGACCTTTCGGAGTATTTTTCGATCGAGGAAAACCTGTCCTGGACGGTGGTACGTCCTCACGAGGCGCGGTTGACAGTGGAGGAAGTGGTGCGCCGGTTGCACGGTGAACCGAACACCATGACGACGGCCCGGCCCGCCGATTGTATTTCTGACCTCGAATACGACCACCTAGTCGACACGGTCTTCCTTGAGCAGCGCGGCGACGCGGTCATCATCGTGGGGTTCGGCACCGTCACCGCCGAGGAGGAGACGTTACGGCGGCTCGGCCAGAGCGCCACCGTTCATTCAGTGTTCTGGGCGATCAACAACTTCAACAGGCTCTACCACATCGTCGATGGCGTGGTGGTCACCGAACTGGACATGCTGCGCCCGCTGGACCGGTGGGGCACCGACCCGGAGGCATTGACCGACCACCTCGATGCGCTGCACAGCCTCCACGATCGTTCCGACCCGGGCCCGGACTGGGAAACGGCGATGGCCACCCTGGAGTCGTTGACCGGCCAGCGACTCGACCCTGACTGGTTCGCCCGCCCCCAACTCCATGCAAAGGCGAACCGCCGCTAGACCTCCGAGGGCTTCCGGGAGTGCCGTCCTCGTCGACGGGGTGCTTTCGTTGAACCCGGTCGAGCGGACGAAGCGACCACGGATGCGCCCCCCCCGGAACCCGGCAAGGTCAGGACGGCCGCCCAGTTACGTGCCTTCCTTAGGTCGCCCAACAGCATCGACTCTCCGCCTTCTACCACCTGGTCATGTACACCGGCGCTCACCATGGCGAGCTGCTCAACCTGGAGTGGCGAGGTATCGACCTCGAAACGCCATCGCCTCCGGCACGGTCGACGTTCTCAAGACACACCGCAAGCGCCAGGCGACCGACAAGCTCAGAGTCGGCGAGGTGTGAAGGGCGCTGGCAAAGTCACGGACGACTCGTGTTCGCCACCGGATGGGGCGAGCCGATCCACCCGGACGCGGCTACGTCTCTACTACAACGCTGATCAAGGCGTACAACGAGCCGAAGGACGGACCGCCTCCTGCCTTACGCATGTCTCACGACCTCCGGAACATGCACGCGACGATGCCGCTCCTAGCCGGCGTCCCTGTCCACGTCGCGGCGGCCCGCCTTGACCCGTCCCTCACGCTGCGGGTCTACGCGCGCGTGATCAAGCAACAGCCAGAAGGGGCCGCCTCGATCTTCGCCAAGCAAGTGTGAAGAGGCCCCTCGCGATGATCGCGAGGGGCCTCTGAGCTGGGCGCACCCGAAGGGATTCGAACCCCTAACCTTCTGATCCGTAGATTCCCAAACGATCACTACCGCCGTCCGAATCCGTCCGCACGCTGGGCCGATGACCTGCACCGCGTCCGAACTAGTTCACTCCGATCCAAGATCATCCGTCCCCGTGGCTCCCACCGTGGCTCCCAAAACCTGATCTCGCTCCACTGCTGCTCGCGCCGTGCAAGCTCAAGCCTTTTGTCCGCGTCGCCTGCGACGATGTGCCCGTGTCCTACGATCTGTACTTCTGGAAGTCCGCGGTCGGCGAGCCTGACGAGATCTGTGATCGGCTGGCTGATGAGGATGTTGACGGTGTGGCCCCGGGCCCGGAGGTCGAGCGCTTCCGCTCGGAGCTGCTGAACCGCTGGCCGGACCTCGCGGATCAGATCTCCCCGTGGGCGCCCGACTTGGATTGGCGGCAGCCGTGGGGCCGCGAGGACCTCGTCGCCTACTTCGTGTCGCTGTCTCTCTCGTTCAGTACCGAAGCGGATGCCCTACAGGAGATGGTGACGCTCGCTCGGGAGCACAGCTTGGTGACCCACGATCCGCAAACCGGCGAGACGATCCATTGATCGGGTTCGCTCCGACGGGGACCGCAACGGACGGACGGACCGGTCCGGAGGGTGCTCCCGCGCGAACGGCGCGCATCCCGTGACAGACCCTCTCGCGCGGGAGTGCCCTCCGGGTCCAGGAGGGGTCTGGGGAACCACGGGGTTCCCCAGTAGCGCACGCGCAACCGATCCTCCGGACCGACCGTGACGGGTGCGATGTCCTCGGCCATGGGCGCGGCCGGTTCTGCCGAGCCTCCCTCTGACTCCCAGCTATGCCCGGACGCAGATTGGGCACGAGTGCCGCCCTCGTGCAGACCGGGGGGACCGTCATTCTCTACAGAGCTGGATGCTCCGGAACCGGCCGCGCCTGCGCGCACGGTAACGGGCGCCTATGACATCGGGCGGCGGTGCGACCCCGGGCAGACGGTTAGCCGGCGGGCAGGCCCGGCCGCGCACCGATGCGCGGCCGGGCGCGCGTGGCCGGGGACCGGCGCCCACGCCGCACGCCCCGGCCGCGCGGACGGCGGGCCGCGCCAACGGCGCGAGCGCCGCCGCTCCTTGATCCAAAACAGCCCAATTCGGCAGCGATGAGCATCTGTTTATAAGCGAGATCAGGACCGTCCAGGGCAGTCCCCGCTAGTCCCCTGACTAACCTCGCGCTCTCCCGCACGTCTACACCCGTCCAAGATCATCCAAGCCTGCTGTTAGCACCACCGTTGGCACGCACGCCCGCCCGACGCGGTGCACCCGCGCGAACGGCGAGTCGGGGTGACAGACAGATTCGCGCGGGCATGCCCTCCGGCCCGTGAGGAGCTGGGGGCTGCGAGGCCCCCGCTTCGCGCTCGTCCAACCAGCCATGTTGGAGCGCTTCTCACCTGAGAGTGGGACCAGGTGTAAGGCGCAACGCTACGGTTGGGATCTGGTGCCTCGTGTGCTCCGCGAGGTGATGGCGGCTAGGCTGAGCGACCAGGCAGCTACTGATATTGGCAGGTAGGGATGGGTGCAGGGGGGCATGATCCCCGTACAGGGGCGCAGGCAACGCATGAGCAGGCCATGTCTGAGGTGGCCGCGGTGATGACGAACGTCGAACATGCGCTAGAGCGAGCAAAGAAGGCGAGGAAGCGCCTTGGAACCAGTGCTGAGGAGCACAACGTTCAACTAGCGTTGTCCGTGGCGATCGAGGATCTGGAGAGGGTTCTGAAGAGTTTGCAGAAGGATGCCTTCTTTGCTGGCGACGAGTTGCGACTCATGTAGGAGCTTTCGTAAAGCCGATAGATGCCCTAGGATCGGTCGCGTGCGCAGTGGCGAGGAGATTCAGAAAGCTCTTGCTCAATTCAGCAAGAAGTGGGCTTCGTATGTAGGCACCGAAAAGGCCGAAGCGCAGACGTTTCTGAATCAACTTTTTGAGTCCTATGGATCTGACCGTATTGAAGTCGGGGCAAAGTTCGAGGCTTTCAAAGCATCCGCTGGCTTTATGGATATGCACTGGCCTGGCGTGTGTATAGTGGAAATGAAGGCCCCTCACCTCAGCGTGACTTCCGCTCGAGAGCAAGTCAAGAGGTATTGGGAGGAATCCGCCGACGAAGAGTTGGATATTCCGGCTGCACGGTGGGTTGTACTTTGCAATTTTAAAGAGTTCGAGATCTGGGAGCCTGGAAGATTTCCCAAGAATCCTCGCACATCTTTTAGGATCGAAGATCTTTCGTCGCGCTATGAAGCCTTACTCTTCCTTGCAGGGGAGGATCAGAGGCCCAACTTCGCCGAACTGCACAAGGATTTGACCGCCCAGGCCGCTAATATCATGGGCGACCTCTACAGGTCTTTGATCGATCGCAATGCGGCACCAGCAGACGAAATCATTCGCTTTACAATGCAGTCCGTCTGGACGATGTTCGCTGAGGAATTGGGACTGCTAACAGGCGCGCCGTTCCAAAAGACTGTTCAGCAACTTCAAAGAAACCCTGATGTCTCTGCGCAGAGTCTCGGTTTTCTTTTCAAGGTCCTGAACCAAAAAGGAAACCAGCATCGCAAGGGCCTGCTAGCCGGCACGCGCTACGTTAACGGGCAACTCTTCGCTGAACCTGCCTGGGTCGGGCTCAATGCGGAGGAACTTCGAGTACTCGCCGAGGCTACTGCCTATGATTGGAGCAAGGTAGAGCCGACGATCTTCGGGTCGTTGATGGAACAGATCATCGCCGGAAGCCTCGGTGCGCATTACACCCACGAAGCTGACATCATGAAGATCGTCGATCCGACGATAATCAGGCCGTGGCAAGAACGCATCGACAATGCCACTACCCCTAACGAGGGTCTCCAAGTACTTAAGGAACTCTGCAACTTCAGAGTCCTCGATCCTGCGTGTGGATGTGGAAATTTCCTCTACGTGGCTTACAGGGAGTTGCGTAGGCTGGAGGCTGCCACGAAGCAGAAGATCGCGGATCTGTCTGCGAGTACTGGTCTACCCACACCGAACGAGAAGTTGCCATTCGTGCCGTTGAGCAACTTCTATGGTATTGATATCCAACCAGCTGCCGTGTTGATCGCCCGAGTGACCCTCTGGATGGGACATCGGCAGATGATTGATAAGTATGGCGAGGCAGAAGCTCCCCTACCGCTGGTCGACCTCGCAGGCATCACAGTCGGCGATGCCGTATTCTCAAGATGGCCCGAAGTGGAATGTGTCATCGGTAACCCGCCATTTATCGGCGACAGGAGAATCCGTCGCGAGTTGGGCAGTTCTTACCTGGAAAGGCTGAAGTCTCGTTTTCCGAGCGTTGGCGTTGTGGATTACAGCGCGTACTGGTTCCGCCGAGCCCACGATCATCTTAAGGAAGGACAGCGGGCTGGTCTGGTCTCAACGAACACGCTTCGGGAGAGCAAGCACCGCCTAGCTTCACTTCGATACATCGTCGACCACGGCGGCACTATCACGGATGCTGTTTCATCGCAGAAGTGGCCGGGGGAGGCAAAGGTCCATGTTTCGATCACCAATTGGATCAAGAAGCCGCCCACTCCGATTGATATCTTTTTTCTAGACGGCGTTTCTGTCGAGGGGATCAACTCTAAGCTAAAGGAAGGTCCCACGCTTCCAGAACCGCTGAAGCTCCCTGCCAATAAAGGCAAAGCATACATTGGGTGCCAGCCCACGGGGGACGGCTTTCTTCTTACGGACGCGCTTGCTGAGGAGCTGATTGCCGCCGGGGAAGGAAAAGTCGTACGACGTTACCTAACTAGCGACGACCTAGTAGATGTCGTCGGCGCGGAACCTGGGCGGTGGATCATTGACTTCGGGGTCATGCCGCTTGAGGTAGCAATGAAGTTTCCCAAGGCAATGAAAATCGTCAGAGAGAAGGTGCGTCCAGAAAGAGAAGGCAAGGAGCGTCATTTCGCCCGTCTGTGGTGGCAATTTGCCTGGCCTCGCCCTGAAATGAGACGCGCCTTGCAGTCAAAGGAACGATACATCGTATCTACGCTTACAGGGAAGCGACTTTTCTTTTCCTGGGCAGCTGCAGACTGGTGCCCAAGCAACAAAGTCGGCGTTTTCGCTCTCGATGATGATTATTCGATGGGCATCCTGTGTTCTAACGCGTTTGACGCGTGGGCATGGAATGAATCCTCCACCTTGGAGACTCGCCTTCTGTTCACGCCTTCTACAGCCTTTGAGACTTTTCCCTGGCCCTCCCCGGCGCCTCGGAAGAGAGAAGAGGTGGCACGTACAGCGCGTGCATTGATCGCTCTGAGGCAAGATCTATCGCGCCGCGACCAGGTGGGATTGACGGAACTCTATAACCGTCTGGATGATGGCGCGTACTCCGATCTTCAGATCGCACATGAGCAATTGAATTCTGCTGTTGCTGCCTGCTACGGATGGCCGAGTCGAGAAGCGCAAGATCGTTTGGCTCTGTTGCAACGACTAGGGGACCTCAACCGGGAGCTTGGTTCGAGACTCTTGGTTTGATTCCGATTGTCTTAGGACTAGCGCCCCGGCGGGACCGACCCGAAGAGACTGCATGCCCGCCGAGCCCGCCGTCGGCCGTTGGCGGGCGCCCTTGAAGACGTGACGAAAGTTCTCACCTCATTGGGGTGGCGGCTTCCGACGTCGCTTCAGGTCTTGGGCATGTGACGGGTAGTGGGGCTGAGCAAGGCGGAGATGTCTACGGCTAGTGCTGGGACTGTGGCGATGGTGGCGGCTGAGTTGAAGGTGTGGTCGGTGCCGTCTTGGTCGGTGACGTGGGCTCCGGCTTCGCGGGCGATGATGACGCCGGCGGCGGTGTCCCAGGGTTTGTTGGACAGGGTGATGCTGGCGTCTAGCTTGCCTTCGGCGACCCATGCGAGGTCGATGGCGGCTGAGCCGAGCATGCGGACGCGTTGGACGTTGGCGGCTAGGCGTTCGGTGAGGGCGATGCGGATGCGGTTCTTGGTCTCGGCGTCCTTGCCTACGGCGTAGTCGCCGATGGCGACGATGGCGTCTTTGAGGTCGGTGGTCATGCTGGCTTGGATGCGGCGGTCTCCGACGTAGGCGCCGGTGTTTTGGGCGGCGTGGTAGCGGGTGCCCAGGAATGGCAGGTCGATGACGCCGACGACGGGGCGGCCTCGTTCGATGAGGCCGAGGGAGAAGCCGCACAGGGGGATGCTGCGGACGAAGTTGGCGGTGCCGTCTACCGGGTCGATGGCCCAGAGGAGATCGCCGGTGGTGTCGCCGGTGATGCCTTCTTCTTCGCCGAGGATGGCGATGTTGGGGGTTCGCTCTTTGAGGTAGTCGCGGACGGCACTTTCCACGGCGTAGTCGACTTCGCTGGCCATGTCGCGGTCGCCCTTGGCGGTGAGCAGGCCGGGGACGCGGGTTCGCACGAGATCACTGGCTATCTCCGCGGCTTTGAGGGCGACGGGAAGCAGCGACGCCGGTGCGTCGGTCATGCGGACTGCTCTCCTAGTGAGGAGGAAGTGCGTGCTCGGCCTCGTCTAGGGCTGTCTGCCATGGGTAGGTTTCGATTTGGCCGCCGCCTGTTCCGGGAGCATGGGGCTCGAACCCTCCGGAGCCGAGTAGGACCCTCGCGCCTTCGTTCCTTAGGTCTTTGACGCTCTGCTGGAATGGGCGGCGTGCGGCTAGTGCCGTGTTCACGAATGGGAGAACAGTCACGGGGATGCCTAGGGTGGGGGCTTCGGCGAGGATGCCTAGGGCGTAGGTGTCGCTGATGCCTGCGGCCCATTTGTTGATGGTGTTGTAGGTGGCGGGGGCGACGATGATGGCGTCTGCTTTGGGGGAGCGGGGTTCGCCTGGCTTGCGGTAGTGGCTGCGGACGGGGCGGCCGGTTTGCTTTTCGAGGGCCTCGGCGTCGATGAAGTCCAGGGCTGAGGGTGTGGCGATGATCTGGACGTCCCAGCCTCGTTGGTGGGCGAGGGTGACCAGCTTTCCGACATCGCCGGCGGGGCCTGCTGCGCAGACGATGACGTAGAGGACGCGGCGGCCCTCGTCGTCGGCTCCGGCGTCGGTCACAGGCGCACCCCGATTTCTGTCGTGAACTCCTTGAGCTGCCGCTTGATGCTAGGCGGGGCCGTGGCCATGAGGTCGCCGAGCATGCGGTGGACGGCGGGGCGCGCGGAGATCTCCTCGGGCGCGAGCTGGTGAGCGAAGCGCAAGACGTCGTATGCCTTGTCGTGCTTGCCCCACTGGGTGAGCGCACGTGAGGTGTCGATGAGAAGTGTTGCCTTGCGCTCGGTGAGGGGGATGCGGCTCAGGTCGACGGAGCGGGCGTGCTGGATCGCGGCTCCGGCGTCGCCGAGCTGGAGGGCGATGTTCACGCGGTGGAGTTGGACGTTGGTGGGGCCGAACGCGGTCCAGCGGTGGTTGAAGTCGCCGCCGAGTTCGCGGCCCGCGTCTTCGGCCTCGTCCAGGAGTGAGGCGGCGGTGTGGCGGTCGGAGCGTTGGCCGGCGGCGACCGCGCCGCGCAGCAGGAGCGCGCCGTAGACAGACACGAAGTCGGGGGTGCGCTGGTCGATGTCGTGATCGATGCGTTCGGCGTAGGTGCTGGCGGTCTTGGTGGCGGCGCCGTGGTGGCCGTCGTTCATCAGGGCGTGGGTGATGATGCGGGCGCTTGATCCGATGATCGTGAGGTCCTGGCTGCGGCGGGCTGCCTGCATGCTGCGGTCGGCTGCGAGCCAGGCAAGTCCCTCGTGGTCGAGTTTGAGCAGGATGCTCGCGGCGACGTGGTGTGCCTCGGCCGAGAGCGCTTCGGCCTGGAGGCGGGCGTCTCCGTCGTAGGTGGCGCAGGCGTTGCGCAGGTCTGCCAGCAGGGCGGGCAGGGAGTTGATGACGGTGGAGTACTTGCAGTCTTGGTAGTTGCGTTTGGCTGCGGCTACGGCGGCGTCCAGGCGGGCGATGCTGAGGGCGGCCGGGGACGGGTCGTCGTTGATGGCGGGGTATCCGGCCAGTGCGGCGGCGAATGCCTCGACGCCTTGCAGGGGTGCGCCGTCGGACGGTAGGTCGGCGAGGATGGCGCTGAACACGCTGGCTCCGGCGAGCTTGCCGAAGGTTCTGCGGTGCACGGGGTCCCCTTCCTCGACGTTGGGATCTACGTCCAGGGAACCCAGGAATGTGGGCGGAACCAAGTCCGCGGGGGCATCCCGTGGTGTGATGACCGTCGCGTTCGTGGTGGTCGGTGACGTGAACGCGGGGAGGGTGCGCGGGGCCAGGCCCAGGGTCATGCGGGCGGGGTCGGGCATCTGGAGTCCGTCGGCGATGCGCTCGAAGACCTCCAGGGTGGTGACCTGGCGGCCGCCCTTCTTCATGGTCTCGCTGACCTTGCCCTGCGACATGCCGCAGGCGATCGCGATCTGGGTTTGGCTGGCGCCTGCGTACTGGCGCAGCAGGTGGAAGACGGTTCGGATGTCGCGGGCGGTCAGGGCCTCGATCATTTGCGGGCGCTGCCACAGTGAGTCCGGGATGACGATCGGGTCTGATGCCCGTCCCGACATCGGGTCTCCCTCCGTGTAACCGGTCTTCGCTGAGCGTATATCCCGTCGCGGGATATCGCCTGGGAATGGGTGCCGTCCGGGATTTGGCGGATCTTGGTCGGCATGACGCAGCAGCAGGGAACCGGCAAGCCGGGGTGCCGCTCGTGTGGTGGCCGTGGCTGGAAGTTCGTCTCTCCTCTCCGTGTGGTGTTCGTAGGGACGCCGGGTGACTCCGGTCCGCAGGTGCGGCGGACGCCGTGCCGCTGGTGCGCGCCGGTGCGCAAGACGCATGCGGCGTAGTTGAGCCGCGGGACCGGCGGGCGTGGTGGGCGACTGGAAGCGCGGTCGCTTCGCCCCCGTGGTGGCCGTGCCGAGCGGGTGGGGACCCATGTCGTCCGCTCGTTCGCCGGTCCCGCTTGGATCTCCGGGAGTTGGGTCATGGACGTGGTGGGCAGGCAGCCTCTCAAGGACACGGCGTGGCGTCCGGCGGCTTTGGCGCTGGTGGAGGCGTTGAAGCGGCGCGGTCTGGAGGCGGTGGTGTGGGGGCATGGTGCGGTGCGGGTGAGCAACCCAGCCGGTGAACCCGACCCCGACGATCCGCGTGGGGCGTTGATGCATCCGGGGATGCGGCAAGAGGTGCTGTGCCGCCGCCATCAAGGCGACTTGTGGTGGTTGTGGGTGTGGCCGGGGCCGACCCGCAAGTCTCCGTCGGACTTGGAGCCGTTGTGTCCGCTGCTGGAGACCGAGAAGGCGGCGGACCGGATCGCGCGGGTGCTGGCGGTGCCGTTTATCGGTTCGCCGGACGGCGGTGGATCATGATGGGCGCGGTTCGGGTGGCGTTGCCGGGCGGGGTGAGCGGGCGGCCGGTCGCTGCGCAGATCGAACGGGAGTTCTCCGGGGTGTGGGCCTGGTACGGGGAGGCCACCGGTTCATGGTGGGCGATGGTCCGGCTCGGCGATGCCGCTCGGCTGGTGGAGGCGCTCGACCCGCGCGAGTTGCGGGACGCGATCGTGCACGCGCGGGGCTGGCCCTGGCCCCGGTGATGTGAGGCTCGCCGCCGGGGTGGACGGTGAGTCGGGGTGTGGCCCTTGGGCCTGTCCGCTGGATGGTTTCGGCGGGCCGGGCTCGGGGGCCTTGCTCGTTGTGGCTGGCGCGACGGTGCTGGTCGTGGGCGTGACGTAGGAACGGAGGGACGCTACAGTGCCGGAGAGGTTCGCTTATGCGGTCAAGCGTGAGAGTCGTCAGGTGGTCGAGATGTCGAGCTTGGAGTTCGAGCCCCCGAAGTATGCGCGGGTGGTGTTGGAGTTGCGGCGCCGGATCGAGAACGGGGACTACCCGCCCGGGGTGATGCTGCCGTCTGAGTCGCAGCTCGTGCGAGAGTTCGCGGTCGGCCGCACGACCGTCGTCCGTGCTTTGCAGATGTTGCAGCAGGACGGGTGGATCACTCGTGAGCATGGGCGCGGCTCGTTTGTGAAGGGGCGTCCTGGTCCTGCGGCGCGGGCCTCGCGTCCGGGCCTGGCGGTACTGGACCAGCCGGAGACCTCGCCGGGCGTGAGCCTCTTGGAGGTCGGCGCGGTTCCGGCTCCTGCCCCGGTCGCCGGCCTACTCGGCCTCGATGGTGGAGCGCGGGTGCTGGTGCGTCGGTGGGCGAGCGTCCGAGAGGGCATCGTCTCGGAATTGGTGACGTGCTGGTTCCCGCAAGAGCTGGCGTACGGGACCGACCTGGACAAGGACACGGTGTTGCCGGTCGGTCTTCGGGATCACCTGCGGATTGTGAAGGACCTGCGCGTCGACCACATCGCCGAACGCCTCTCGGCTCGGCTGCCGTCTAAGGAGGAGGCGGAGGCGTTGCAGCTCAAGAAGAGTGAGCCGGTGTTGACGGTGCTGGCGAGCATGCATGACGCCTCCGACGTGGCGTGCTTTGTGGCCGAGGTGCTGTTGCCGGGGTCGCTGCATGAGCTGGAGGACGTCTACAGCGTCCCGGACTGATGGCAGCGGGGCAGACTCGATACCGCTGGGGTCGCGGCGGTCTCGGCTGCCTTGTCGAGCAGAGTGGGAGTGCTTGTGAGCTGGTTGCCCCCTGAGGAGTACGTGCGGACTCTGCCCAACGCCACGATGTATGCGGCGCTGTACTTCACCGATGC
This sequence comes from Actinomadura napierensis, assembly GCF_039529375.1. Taxonomy (NCBI): domain Bacteria; kingdom Bacillati; phylum Actinomycetota; class Actinomycetes; order Streptosporangiales; family Thermomonosporaceae; genus Actinomadura; species Actinomadura napierensis. The sequence continues at coordinate 66,107 of NZ_BAAAMR010000002.1, read as the reverse complement.
CGAGGGAAACCCGCTCGCTCTGCGCTCGGCGCATGGTGTGGAGACCTGGCAGTTTCCGGGCGGCAACGTCGAGCACGGCGACGCGACCCCGTTCGCTGCGGCCGTGCGTGAGTGCCGGGAGGAAACCGGCATCGAGTTCGACGGGCCGCCGGCCCTGCTGCTGACGCACTTCATCCCGCCGCACCGGGGCTGGCCCTGCGCGAAAATCGGGTTCGTCTTCGACGGTGGGGTGCTCACCGCCTCCGAACTCGATCAGATCGTCTTGGACCCCTCCGAGCACACTGATTGGCTCGTGCAACCCCTCGGCGCCTGGAAGACGATGATGAGCCCGCGCCTGTTCGCGCGTGTCGCGGCTCTGCACGAGGCGCGCGGGGGCGGGTCTGCGGCGTTCCTCTGCGAGCCCGAACCAAATGTGATGTAGACCACTCCCACAGGGAAGCTTGTTCGGACGAGTGGCGAGGTACATTCGGTTCACATCCACTTGACCGAACAAGCGGTCGGGTGAACATCTGGAGGTATCCGCCATGGCGGTGCAGGGTCCGTTCAAGGTCGCGTTCGGCGACGTGTTCCCTTACGGCGCGTTCGTGAAGGGCGGCGTGGAGCCGGTCCGGGACTTCGACCGATCGAGCCGGGAGAACTTCGTGCAGGGCCGCGACAAGGACACCGGCGAACTGGTCTGGTCGGTCGAGGTCCTGGATGCCGACCCGGCCTCGAAGGGCACGTTCAAGGTCAAGCTGATGGCGCCGGTTCAGCCGGTGCTTCCGGAGGCTCCGGCGGGGTTCCCGTTCGTGCCGGTGGAGTTCGACGGGCTGACGGTGACGCCGTACGTCAACAGCCAGAACAACCGGCTCGCCTACTCGCTCAAGGCGGCGGGGATGCGTCCGGCGGGCTTCAAGGGTGGCGCGGGCCGGACGTCGAGCAAGGACACGGCGGCGAAGGACGCGGCCTGATCCCGCAAATGGGTGGGGCGGCTGGAGCTGGTACCTCCGGCCGCCCCGCTTCTCTCCCCCTCAAAGGCTCAAAGAGAAGAGGTGTCCAGGCTATGTCCTGGGAGTTCCGCAAGCTCGGTCCCGGTGAGAACGTCGCCGTTGAAGCGCAGCGTGACCCGTTCGCGGCGCCCAAGTGGGCGCCTCCGGTCTGGCACATGCCAGAAGGCCTGGTCCTGCTCGTCAACCTCGTCCGCACGGCGGTGCGGACGGTCGTGTTCCTGGTCCGCAACATCGTCCCCGTCTCCATCGCGGCCGGACTCGGCTGGCTCGGCATCCGCTTCGGCTGGACCGTCCCGCTCGTGGTCCTGGCCCTCGTCGCGGTCAGCCTGATCGTCTGGGCGGTTGCGGACCGTCCGTCCTTCGTCCGCCACCTGGCTCGCCCGGCCCGTGCCCGGTGGCGGCTGGTCATGGTCTACCGCCGCGACTGGCAACCCGTCCTGGTCACCGCCGGACTCACCAAGACACACAAGGGCCGGGAGTACCTGCCCTCGTTGGTGCGGGTCCGCTGCGGTCCGACGTCGGATCGCGTCTTGGTGAAGATGCTCAAAGGGCAGGCGCCGACCGCGTGGGAACGGGTCGCGGTCAACCTCGCGCACGGCTTCGGCGCCACCCTCGTCCGCGTCCGGGAGGGAGACCGTCCGGGACGGATCTGGCTGGAGTTCGTCCGCCGCGATGCCCTCGCCGTCCCGATCCCTGCCCTGCCCGTCCCGGACGCGGCGGACGTCGACTTGCGGGCGCTGGAGATCGGACGGGCCGAGGACGGGTCACCGTGGCGGCTGCGGCTGCTCGGAACGCATGTGCTGATCGCGGGGGCGACGGGGGCCGGCAAGGGGTCGGTGATCTGGTCGACGGTCCGGGCGCTGCTGCCGCTGATGCTCGCCGGACTGGTCGAGGTCTGGGCGGTCGACCCCAAGCGCATGGAACTGTCCTTCGGCCGTCCCCTCTTCGAGCGCTACGGCCGCTACAGCGACGACCCCAAGGGCGGCATGGTCGAGCTGCTGGAGGCCGCGGCCGAGGACATGAACGCGCGGGCTGAGCAGTTCGCGGGCGTGACGCGCTCGTTCACACCGACGCATGAGCACCCGTTCCGGGTCGTGATCGTGGACGAGCTGGCGTTCCTGACCGCCTACTGCCCCGAACGGGATCTACGCAAGCGGGCCGAGTCGGCCTTGGCCGTGCTCACCTCGCAGGGCCGGTCGGTGGGGTATTGCGTGATCGGTGCGCAGCAAGACGCCCGCAAAGAGGTCAACAACCTGCGCAACCTGTTCCCCGACCGCATCGCGCTCCGGCTGGACGAAGACGAACAGGTCGACATGGTGCTCGGGGACGGTGCCCGTGACCGCGGCGCCCTAGCCGACCAGATCTCATCGGTTCCCGAGATCGGCGCGGGCGTGGGGTTCGTCCGGCTGGAAACCGTCCCCGATCCCGTCCGGGTCCGAGCGGCTTACGTCTGCGACGACGACATCCGCGACATGGTGTATCGCGGCCTCCCTGAACTGGGCACCGGGGCCGCCGCATGACACAGCTCTCCCTGGATGACTCCCCGTCCGCTCCAGCTCCGCCTGAGTCGACATCGGAACCGGTGGTCAAGACCCTCGCCCCGCTGGCGCGGGGCGTGCTGGAAGCCGTCGCGGTCGAACACGGGGTCTGTGTCCGGCCCGTCCCGATGCGACGGGTCGACCTGAACACGGGCGCGGCCGAGATGGTGTACGTCCCCTGCGGCCACACCCTGGCCAGCGTGTGTCCCTCGTGTGCGGAGCGCAAGCGGAAGCTGAGGGCGGTGCAGTGCCGGCAGGGCTGGCACCTTGCCGAGGAACCCGTCATCACCCGCGCGGACCCCGATGAGGAACAGCGGGCGTGGATGGAACTGCGGTCGCAGGCACAGGCGGCCCGTGACCGCGCCGCCGACGACGGGACAACGGACGGGGAAGGTCCGGAGTTCTGGGATGCCGTGGTGCGTGACCTGGATATCGAGATCGAGCGCTCCGGGGTGCGGGGGTCGCTTAAGACGGGCGATGAAGCCAGGGGCCGGCGGACCCGTTCAACCCGGCGGCGGCAGGACGCGCCGGATCTGCCTCGGCGTCCGGTCGACTCCCGCACCGTCGGCAAGGTCTTCCGGGGCAACGACGGCAAGACGTTCCGGCCGTCGCTGTTCCTGACCCTGACCTTGGACTCCTACGGGCGGGTCCGCTCGGACGGTACGCCGGTCGACCCGGACTCGTACGACTACACGCGGGCGGCTCGGGATGCGCTGCACTTTTCCAAGCTGGTCGACCGGTTCGTCCAGAACCTGCGCCGGTTCGTCGGCTACGACGTGCAGTACTTCGCGGCCGTCGAGCCACAGCGTCGGCTGGCTCCGCACCTGCACATGGCCATCCGCGGAACCATCTCCCGCACCGAACTCCGCCAAGTCGTCGCCGCGACCTATCACCAAGTGTGGTGGCCCTCCACCGACCGCGTCGTCTACTCCGGCGACCGGCTCCCCGTCTGGGACGACGCTGCGGGCGAGAACGGCGGCTACCTCGACCCCACCACCGGCGAAATCCTCCCGACCTGGGATGAGGCACTGGACGCCATCGGCCAGGACGAGGACGCCGAACCCCTGCACGTCGTGCGGTTCGGCCGCCAGATCGACGCACAAGGCGTCCTGGCCGACTCGGCGGACTCGCGGCGGTGCATCGGCTACCTGACCAAGTACCTGGTCAAAGGCGTCGCCGAATGCCACGAAGCGGAGACTCCCGCGCAGCGTGAGCACGTCGACCGGATGGCCGAAGCACTCCGCTACGAACCCTGCTCGCCCACGTGCGCGAACTGGCTGCGCTACGGCGTCCAGCCCAAAAACCCGCGCAAAGGGATGACGCCCGGCTACTGCAAGGGCAAGGCACACCGCCGCGAACACCTCGGCTACGGCGGCCGCCGCGTCCTGGTCTCCCGCAAGTGGTCCGGCAAGACCCTCGCCGACCACAAGGCCGACCGCAAAGCCTGGGCGCTCGCTCGCCTGGCTGAGGCGGGCGTCCCTGTGTCCAACCCGGCCGATCCCCAAGCGGCTTACGTCTGGGAACGCGCCGGACCCGGTGACCCCGATGTTCGGCCGACCGAGCATCGGCTCTTGCTCCTGATCAACGAACGCATCCAACGGCGCCGCCAGCTCGACGCGGCGACCAGCAACCCAACTCCCGAACTTTCGGCAACTGCGGAGGCAGCGTGATCACTGCGGCGAACGGGGCGGCCGAACCGCTCCTGTGGAAGCCCGAACAGGCGGCCGTGATGCTCGGCATCGGGCGCACCAAGGTCTACGACCTGATGCGTACCGGTGCGCTGCGGTCGGTCCGGCTCGGTGGCTCTCGAAGGATTCCGGCAACGGCGCTGGCCGACTTCGTCGCCCAGCTCGAAGAGGAGACGGACGCGGCATGACCAAGCGACGTGGCAGCGGCGAGGACTCGATTTACAAGGATGGGGAGCGCTGGCGCGGCGCGATCCACCTGGGCTACGACGACAAGGGGCGGCGCGTCCGGAAGAAGGTCTCCGGCCGGACGCGTGCCGAGGTGGCGGAAAAGCTCCGCAAGCTGCGGAAGCTCGTGGATGCCGGGACGGTTCCGGACGACAAGATCACGGTCAAGGCATTCCTCGACCGCTGGTTGGCCCACAGCCTTCCCGGCAGGGTGGCCGAGTCGACCGAGGACGACTACCACGACACAGTGCGGTTGCACCTGGTGCCCGCGCTCGGACGGAAGAAGCTGGCCAAGCTCACCGTCCTGGACGTCGACAAGCTGTGGCAGGCCAAGCGGGATGCGGGCTACAGCGCCAACAGCATTCGGATCATGCGGACGGTCCTGCGGAAGGCTCTCACCCAGGGGGAGCGGGAAGGCATCCTCCCGCGCAACGTCGCTGCTCTTTCGGCAGCTCCTCACGTCGTGGCGAAGGAAGGCCGAACGCTCACCATCGACCAGGCCAAAGCGCTCCTCGACACGGTCGCCGGCCACCGCTTCGACGTCGCCATCATGCTCGCGCTCGCATACGGCCTGCGACGTGGCGAGGTTCTCGGCCTGCACTGGGCGGCCGTCGACTGGGACGCCGGAACGGTTCGGCTGACGCACTCCGTGAAGCGGATCAAAGACCGCGACAAGGCGAGCGGACGGAAGACGCGCCTGGTGGTGGGGGAGTTGAAGACGCCCAAGTCACGCCGGACGCTCGTCCTGACTCCCCAGCTCGTGGCCAAGCTCCGGACGCTCCACACCCGGCAGGCCAAGGCCAAGATCGCGGCCGGTGAGCTGTGGCAGGATCACAGGCTGGTCTTCGCGAGCGAGATCGGGACACCGATGGACCCGGACAACTTCTCGCACATCTTCTCCAAGCTCGCCAAGCGCGCTGGCCTCGGTCACTGGCATCCGCACGAGCTACGGCACTCGGGCGCCTCGCTGATGCTGGCGCAGGGGACGCCGTTGCATGTCGTCTCCGAGATCCTCGGGCACACGTCCATCGCGATCACGAAGGACGTCTACGGGCATCTCCTGGTGGACGACAAGCGGGCGGCGGCCGAGGCGATGAGCGGGGCGCTCTTCGGAGCGTGATCGGTGCCCGTGGCTCCCAACGTGGCTCCCATGGCCAACGCAGAAGGCCCCTTCCATGATCGGAAGGGGCCTCTGAACTGGGCGCACCCGAAGGGATTCGAACCCCTAACCTTCTGATCCGTAGTCAGATGCTCTATCCATTGAGCTACGGGTGCCCGTCCGGAGCCAACTGTACCGGCTCCCGGCGCCGGACCGCGAATCGGCGGCCAAGGACAAGGCGATCGGCAGTGTGAGCCGGGTCACGGAACCGTCTGTGGCGAAACAGCGCCAAAGGTGTAATCGAGACGGATGTGACCAGTGAGGTCTACCCTCGTCCGAAGTCCCAAATCCCCTGAAGGAGAAGGTTCATGCGCATGTCTGCCGCCAAGCTCGTCGGCGCCCTGGCCATCGGTGGCGTGCTTCTCGGCTCCACGGCCTGCGGTCCGGTGGACTCCATCACCGGCGGCGGCAAGAAGAACACCGCCTGCAAGAACATCGAGACAGAACTGAAGAGCGTCTCCTCGAGCGGCGTGTCGGTCAGCGGTGCCGGTGGCGCCGAGTCGACGGCCCAGACGTTCTCCGACGCGGCCACCAAGATCCGCAGCGAAGGCCAGAACGCCGGCGGCGACGTCGAAACGGCCGCGACCGCGTTCGCCGGCGACCTCGACGAGACCGCCTCGACGCTCCGCAAGCTCAGCTCCGGCAACCTGTCCGGCGGCACGCCCAACTTCTCGCAGATGCAGCAGCACGGCGAGGACCTGGGCAAGGCCTGCGGCTACACCGGCTTCCACATCGGCTGACGGACGGCGTTTCGCTCCCGCGGCCCCGGGAGCGGATCGTCCGGCCACCTCGTCGCCCCGACGGGCGCGTTCGGACTATGCTTCAGTGCCACAGGCCAGACTTTGCCGGTGGGTACGCCGAACCGGTACTCTGAGCTGAGCCTGATGGCTCTTGGAGGATTCGCCTAGTCCGGTCTATGGCGCCGCACTGCTAATGCGGTTTGGGTTTACCGCCCATCCGGGGTTCAAATCCCCGATCCTCCGCCACCTGACCAGGGACTTCGCCCGAGATTACGATCTTGGGCGAAGTCCCTGTCGCGTTCCAGATGCCCGTTTTGTTGGCCTGGATAGCACGTGGTGAGTACGGGATGTCGTGGCGGCGTCACCGAGCCCAGGTCAGAGCCTCGAAGTGGATCACCGGAACGACTACCCTGCGTGTTCGGTTCGCCTCCTGCGCCGGTCCACCAGCGAGACCACGTTAGGCGGGCTATAGGGAGCCGCTGGCTCGGCTGTGACGTCGTCCGTCGATATGCGCGGAACGGCGGCCGCGACGGCCTCAGCCGAGGCCCTCGAGACCTCCGGCAGAACCGAGGTGTAGGTGTCGGCGGTGAACGAATGACGCGAGTGCCCGAGCGTCTCGCTGATCACCTTCATGTCGACCTTGCCAAGCAGCGCCAGCTTGGCCGCCTCGTGCCGCAGGTCGTGGAAGCGGATCCGCGGCAGTGGGTCGCCCCGTAGCGCCTCGGGATGTCGGCCTGGGCCAGGACGGGGGTTCGGTCCTGGGGGTGCAGGAGCGGGTGCCCACCAGTAGAGGGCGTTGGCGATGTTGTAGACCTGGGTGGTCGGTCGGGCGAGGTCGAAGTCGATGAGCGCCGCAGAGGCCGTCGCGGAAGACCACGTTGCCTGGGCAGTAGTCGCGGTGGCCGACCAGTTCGGTGTCGCTGTCAACGAGCGGGATGTCCTGTGTTCCCGGCAGCATCGCCCAGGAGGCATCGTCTGGTGGCGCAGCCTTGCGCGGCGTCATGGAGCCGCCGGATCAGACGAGCCAAGGCGGCGAGAACGTTCTCGGCCGTCGTGTCGGGTGGGAGCGGCTCGCGTGGCACATCGCCCGGCACGAATGAAAGCACCTCCCGCCCCTGTTCGTCGATCCCCAGCGGTCGGGGAGCGTCGGTAAACCCAGCTTGGTGAAGGTGCAGAGATAAGTCTGGATCGCTTCCAGACTGCCCAACGAGCGCTGTTGGCTCTCGCCGGCGAAGGCAACGGCGGGTCGGTGACGGCCACGGCGGCCAGGCGGTCGTCAGCGGTTGAGTTGGTCAGCCTTGATGTGGTCGATGAGGTTCTCCAGGTTCGCTTGTGTCACGGACAGGAGCGGCCCGGTGGTTCTTGTTGTCTCGGATGCCGATGGAGTCGCTGTCGAGTCCGGCTAGTTCGACGCAGTCCTGTCGTTCGGTGTAGCTGGACGTTCGCCACTGCGGTTCGCCGGCCTGCTTCGTCATAGAGCGCTCTTCATGGTCCCGGTTTGGTCGCGGGCAGCGTTGAAAATAGTCGGTGCGTTCGCTTGGTGGTCCTCCTGGGTTGGGGGTGGCCAGGTGCTCTCTGGTCCCCGGTCGGTGGGCCGAGCCGTGCTGCGGGCGCCGCGCCGCTACAGTTGTTCCACAGAATTGCGATTATCTGTCACGCTGGCCCGGGTCGGTGTGCGTGGGGTGTGACTTTGAGTGCTTGATGGCCGTGGAGTGTCAGCGCTATTTGTCGCCGTCTGCGAGTTCGGCGCGGCCACCGAGCAGCTCAGAGATCTTGGGGTCCTTGGCAGCGTGGCGTGGTGTCGAGCAGGACGTGTGTGACGGCTGCGGGTCGGGTGCGGCCGAATGGGCTCCGGCCGTCTCCGGCGGTGCGGACGATTCTGGCCGTCTCGTCGTTCGTGGGATAGCAGATTCTTCGGCATCGTCAGTGATCGCATGCGGGTTCGCCAGCCAGAGTGGAATGTTCATGGTGGCTTTGACGTGCTGGTGTGGCTGGGCGACGTTGCCGGGCTAGCGGTTCGGGGCGGGGCAATGGCGCGCGGACGTGGAAGCTCTGGTGTTAGCGGGGTTGTGCGGCGACTGACCGGCGATGGTTCTGTCGGTAGCGTGCTGGGGGTATGCAGGCTATGCGGGTGAAGGCGTGGCTGAATGTGCTCTCGGACGCATAGCCGAGCCGTTCGGCCAGCGCGGCGATCGTTGTATCGGACGTTCGCAGAGCACGTTGGGCGAGTCTGATGCGCCAGTGGGCCAGGTAGGTCAAGGGCGGCTGCCCTGACACTTGCTGAAACTGGCGAGCGAAGTGGCTGCGGGACATGCTCGCCGCGGCGGCCAGTTCGGGAAGCCTCCACCCTCGGCTGGGGTCGGCGTGCATGAGGCGGACCGCTGGGCGGAGCCGGGAGTCCATCAGGAGGCGCAGCCAACCGGGGGGCACCGCCGCTCCATGCCGCATGCCTGCGCGAAGCACCTCCAACAGCAGTAGCTGTGCGTACTGGTCGGCGGCGAAGCCCGCTCCAGCACGGTCGCTCTCGCTCTCTTCGACGATCCGCTCCAGGAGACGTCGCATCTCTCCCGCCTCCGCGTCGTCGGCGGCAGCATGGAGCACCGGCGGAAGTGCCGTTGTGAACAGGTCCGCTGACATGGGATCAAGATCGACGTGTCCGCCGATGATGACTACGTCTGGTTCGCTGACGCCGACTCGGGAGAAGAGCCCCAGCTTCTGATGCGGCTCCTGGGCCGCACCGCGGGCAAGACTCGGGTCACTGCAGAGGACGGTGGCGTTGACCCCGCAGAGCACTGCGGCATCTCCTGGCCCGAGGCGCACGGGCGCTTGGTCGTCCGCTATCAACCAACAGGAGCCGCTCACGACCGCGTCGATCTTGACCGGCGCCTCAGGTCGCGAGCCGAGCGACCATTCCCCGCCCGCACGGAGGCCCCCGGTGATGACGCATCGCGCCTCTACGACGTCAAGCACTTCGGAAACGGGGTCGCGAACCATGACTGGATTCTCGGACAAGAAACCGGCACCCGCAAGCATTCAGAGTCTCACGGTCCGCCGCCAGACTTGAAGCATGCGATCCGTCAGATTCGGGAACCGAAGCCTGGAAGTTGCCGGCGACCTCCACCTCCCCGCCGGGTTCGACCCGGCCAAGACCTACGCCGCGATCATCTGCGTTCACCCCGGAAGCGGTGTCAAGGAGCAGACCGCCGGGTTGTACGCGGCCAAGATGGCCGAGCGCGGCTACGTGGCCCTTGCCTTCGACGCCTCCTACCAGGGCGGGAGCGGTGGCGAGCCTCGTTATGCGGAGGAGCCGGCATCGCGCGTCGAGGACATTCGATGTGCGGTCGACTACCTCATGACGCTCGATTTCGTCGACGAGGAACGCATCGGCGTGCTCGGCATCTGTGCCGGCGGCGGCTACGCCGTCAACGCCGCCATGACGGAACACCGGATCTCCGCCGTGGGCGTCGTGTCCCCCGTCAACATCGGTCGAGCACGACGCGAGGGCGATGGTCGCCGCGGAAACGCGGTGAGGTTGCTGGAGGAGGTCGGCTGCCAACGAACCATCGAGGCTCGTACCGGACAGGCGGGTCTTCGCCAGTGGATTCCCAACAGTCCAGAAGAGGCGCGCGCGGCCGGAATAACCGATGCGGACGTGCTCGAAGCGGTGGACTACTACCGCACTCCCCGAGGCCGGCACCCGAACTCGACCAACCAGTTGCGGTTCGTCAGCGTCGCATCGGTGATCGCCTTCGACGCCTTCCACCTCGTCGAAGAGCTCCTCACCCAGCCTTTGCAGGTCGTCGTAGGCAATCGGGTCGGCAGCTCCGGGTCCTACCGCGACGGATACGAGCTCTTCCGCCGGGCGACCTCCGACAAGGGCTTGCGGGTGGTGGACGGTGCAGGCCACTACGACCTTTACGACATACCGCAGTACGTCGACCTGGCCGTCGAAACGCTCAGCGCGTTCTTCGACACAAAGCTCGCCGTTCAGAGTCCCGTACACGGGCCGGCCGCCCGGTGACCCTGGGGAGGACCGGCATGCGTGTGGGCCCTCTGCTCGGGTCGGTGCGACCAAGTGAAAGTAGCTGTGCCTAGTTGTGGTGACTGATGGTGACGGTCGAGGATCGTCGGAAGGCCGTCACGGTGACGGTTTTCCGGCGGCACGGCTGCGTTACCCGTTGGCGACAGCGACGGCGGCGACGATTCCGGTGGCGTAGGCCTTGAGCGCCTCGTTTGCCGACGTGCGGCCACGCCTCGGCCTGCCTGGACTTTCCCCTCGTCGACTCCTGCCGATTCGTCCGTTCCAGGAAGCTCAGGGGCGCACGCGAATGACGGTCTTGCCCTTGCGCCGCCCGGTCGGGTTGAGTACGGAGACGGCGTCGTCGAGGGTCGCGACGGTTCCGATGTGCGTGCGAAGGCGCCCGTCCCGCACCCGGTCGACGATCTCCACCAGCTGACCCGGAACGGACTCGACGACGAAGTCGACCGCGAGACCGTCGACAGGGCGGGTCTCAGCAGGCCCGACCACCGACACCAGCGTCCCGCCAGGCCGGACGATGCTCGCCGAGCGCCTCTGGATGTCACCACCGATGACATCGAAGACCAGGTCGACCCCTCCGATGTCTTCGAGATCCCCGTCGTCGAGGGCGAGGAACTCGTTCGCACCGAAGTCGAGCGCCGCCTGGCGGTCCGCCGCCCGCCCGGTACCGATGACGTAAGCGCCGAACTCCCGGGCGAGCTGCGTCACCACAGATCCGACCGCGCCGGCGGCGCCGTGTGCCAGGACGCTTTGCCCCGCCTGAAGACGACCGTGCTGGAACAGGCCTTGCCATGCGGTCAGGCCGGAGATCGGCAGGCTCGCACCCACCGTGAAGTCGACGGCCCCGGGCAGCGGCGCGAGGTTGCGCGCCTCCACGGCCGCGTACTCGGCCAGGGTTCCATCGCGGTGCCAGTCCGTGATCCCGAACACCCGCTGGCCCGGCGAGAGTCCCGTCGTGCCGTAGCCGAGGGAGGTGACCACTCCGGCGAACTCGTGGCCGATGATCGCCGGGGCTCGGTCGTGACCGGAGCGGTCGACCCACGTCGAGGGCCACTCCCACTCTGCCGGGACGAAGCCCGACGCATGGACTTCAACGACGACGTCGTTGATCGCCGGCGTCGGCTCAGGCCGCTCCGCCAGCTTGATCCCGGCCGCTTCCGCAGCCGGATCGGTCGCGACGATCGCCTTCATTTCTGCCTCCGTATACCTCGTGCTCGCTGGCTCTATGCGCAGGTCTGTGACTGTGTGTTCCCCACTCCGGTGGAACTCGACGCGTTTCAGTGGTCCGTTCGTCCGTGGTGACGGATCGACTGATCACGAAAAAGGGGCAGGCGACGGGAGCAATGGGCAGGACGTCATGGATCAGGGCCTCAGGCGGCTTCTGGTCGGTCGTCGGGGCGTTCGACGAGCTTGCCCGCTAGTGAAGGTTGCTCCTGCGCGCCCTGCACCTGGACCGCGACAAACTCCCCTTCGAGGTCGACGTCCGCCGCCTCACCGATGCCTGGAGAGCGGGCACCACCTCGCGCGGCAAGGCCTGTGGTGGATCATGGTGGACGCGCGTGCATCATGTGGACGCTGACCTGTCAGAAGATGCCCTGGATGTGGGGCCTTCCGCCTGGTCCCTGCTCCGCTTCCATCTCCTCCTGTAGCCGCCGGGCCCGTCCGTGCCCGCGCTGTGCGGCTGCCTTGAGGAATCTCTTGGCCTCCTCGACATCATTCCGGGCGTCAAGAACCACGGCGAGGTTGTACATGGCCTCGCGTTCGCCGGCTTCCGCACCCTTGCGCCACCACTCCTCCGCCTCGTCGGTGCGGCGGGCTTTGAAGTACCTGCTGCCGAGGTTGTTCATGGCGCCGCCGTCGCCTTGCTCCGCGGCCCTGTGCAGCCATTGCTCGGCGTCGTCCTCCCGGCCGAGGTGGTCCAGGACGTTGCTGAGGTTGACCATCGCCTCGACGTCCCCCGCCTCGGACGCGATTTCGTAGAACTGCGCCGCCTCCTCCATCCTGCGCTGCTGGGCCAGCATGTAGCCGAGGTTGTACGCGGACGTGGCGTCCCCGGCCTCCGTCCCGGCCCGCCACCACTTCTCGCACTCCTCAGGCCTGCCGCGTTCGTCGGCCAGGTAGCCGAGGTTGCGCATGGCCGGCGGGAACCCGGCCTCGGCCGCCTTGAGCCACCACCGTTCGGCCCCGTCCTTGTCGTGGCGGTACGAGGCGAAGGCCGAGATCGTTCATGGCCTTCACGTCCCCCGCCTGTTCCTGAGAAGCGCCCACAGCCTGCCCTTTCATCGCCGCCTCATCCTGGTGCCGACTGAGGCCACGCACGAGGAGATCTTCCTGCCGTCCACTAGGAGACGCGGGTTTCGTGCGACACGTTCCGGGTGTTCCGAAAATCCCAGGCCTGCCGCGGGGCTGAGGCCATCCAGGACAAGTTGGTACGGAAGTTGTACTAAGAGGTATCGATATGTAATCTGGGGCGCGTCCTCAAGCGGAGAGAGGGAACGTTGATCCTCATCACAGGAGCGAACGGGCGGCCCGGGTCGGCGGTCGTGCGCGAGTTCGCGCGGAACGGGCGGCCGGTCCGGGCGCTCGTGCGGGAGCCGGCGAAGGCCGAGGGGCTGCGGGGCCTGCCGGGCGTCGAGATCGTCCACGGCGACATGCTCCGGCCGGAGACGCTCCAGGACGCGCTGGCCGGGGTGGACCGGGTGCTGATGGTCTCCAGTGCCGGTCCGCCGATGCTGGAGACCCAGTGCACGTTCATCGACGCCGCCGTCAGGGCGGGTGTCGGGCACATCGTGAAGTTCTCCGGCAGGGACTCCATCGACGGGTTCGACAACGAGCAGTTCCGGTCCAGCCGGAGCCACGAGCAGATCCAGCGGTACCTGTTCGCCTCCGGTACGCCGTGGGCGGTGCTCCAGCCGAGCCAGTTCATGCACGTGTACTTCGACGAGGTGCCCGACGTCGTCAAGGGCGAATTGCGTCTCCCGCTCGGCGACACCACGCTCGCCCCGGTCGACATCGACGACATCGCCAAGGTGGCCTACAAGGTGCTCACCACGCCTAGGCACGAAGGCCGGATCTACCCCATGACCGGCCCGGAGGCCCTGACCATGGCCGATGCCGCCCGGCACATCGCCGACGCGATCGGCAGGCCGGTCCGCTATGTGGACGTGTCGTTCGAGGACAAGGAGCGGGCCTGGTTGGCCGCGGGGTATCCGCCGCCGCGCGCGGCCGCGTTCGTGCAGCTCTTCCAGGAGCGCCGCAGGCTCGGCCGCTCATCGGTCGACCTCAGCACTCACGAGCTCTTCGGTGTCGAGCCGACCACGTTCGCCCAGTTCGCCCGCCGCTACGCCGACGTCTTCCGCGGCGACGCCGACTACACCGTCACCCCCGGCCTGGTCGTGGACGGGAGTCCCCGGTGATCGCAGAGCTTCTCGCCGATCCGGCTGTCGTCGGGGCGCTGCGGATGGACTTCCGGTCCTGCGACCCGGAGTACCGCGCGCGCGTCAAGGCGGCCTTCGGCGCCGACGTGGACGACCACGACTGGGACGCCGTCACCCACCTCCTGACGCCGGACACTCCCGTCGGCCCGCTCGCCGAACGGGTGGCCATCACGCCGGACCGGTGGGGCCGGATTCCGCGGACCTACATCAGCTGCACCGACGACCAGGCCGTCCCGCCCGCGGCGCAGAGGCGCTTCATCGGCGAAGCCGACAGGCACACCCCGAACAACCCCACCGACGTACGAGAACTGCCCACCGGCCACTCGCCCTTCGCCTCCCGGCCGGGACGACTGGCCCAAATCCTGCTGACGCTCGGCCTGCACCTGGATGGGGCGGCTGGTCGTCGCGAGGCCATCAAGGAGAAGTCATGAAGATAGAGGGCAGTACGGCATTCGTGACGGGAGCCAACCGCGGGCTGGGACGGCGTTTCGCCGAGCAGCTCGTGGCCCGGGGCGCCACCGTCTACGGCGGCGTCCGCAACGTGGCGTCGCTCGACGTGCCGGGCGTGATCCCGGTGCGGATCGACGTCACGGACCCGGCGTCGGTGGCCGCGGCGGCGGAGGCCGTGCCGGACGTGTCGCTGCTGATCAACAACGCGGGCTCCTACACCGGGGCGTCGGTGTCCGACGGGTCGCTGGAGGACGTCCGCCTGGAGATGGAGACCCACTACTTCGGCACGCTGGCGGTGACTCGGGCGTTCGCCCCGCAGCTGGCCGCCGCCGGCGGCGGTGCGATCCTCAACGTGCTGTCGGTGCTGTCGTGGCTGACCTTCCCCGGCTACAGCGGCTACGCGGCGGCGAAGGCGGCGCAGTGGTCGCTGACCAATGCCCTGCGGCTCGAGCTCGCGGCGCAGGGCACGCAGGTCACCGGGTTGCACGTCGGCTATCTGGACACCGACATGGTCGCGTCCGTCGAAGCCCCCAAGAGCGACCCGGCGGTGATCGCCGCGCTGGCGCTCGACGCCCTCGAACAGGGGGCGGTGGAGATCCTCGCCGACCAGGATGCGCAGCGGACCCAGGCCGACCTCGCGGGCGGAGTCGCGAAGCTGTTCCCGGCCATCGCCTGACCATGGCGCCAGGGCGCGATGAAGGCGCGGCCCCTGGTCGGACGTCGTACGGCACGGGTTACCGCGCCGTGTTCGCGGTCCAGGAGTTCCGGGCCGTCTTCGCCGCGCACGTCCTCTCCGTCATGGGCGGCGTCTTCGCCGAGGTGTCGCTGGCCGTGCTCGTCTTCCGCCAGACCGGTTCCGCGTTGCTGACGGCCCTGATCTTCGCTCTCGGGTTCCTGCCCTACGCGCTGAGCGGGGTGCTGCTCTCCGGCCTCGCCGACCGCTGCCGCCCGCGCCGTCTCCTGGTCGTCTGCGATCTGCTGGTGGCGGCCTGCATGGCGTTGATGGCCGCACCGGCGACGCCGCTGTTCGCGCTCTTCGTCCTGCGATGCGCTGTTTCGATGATCTCGCCGCTCTTCACCGGCACCCGGGCGGCGAGCCTGGCGGACGTCTTGCCCGGCGAGCTGTACGTCCTGGGGCGTTCGCTGGTGCGGATGGTCTCGCAGGTCTCTCAGATCGTCGGCTACGGGCTCGGGGGCCTGCTGCTCGTGTGGCTGCCGCCTCGGGTCGCGCTGGGCACGGCCGCCACCGCCTTTCTCGGTTCCGCGCTTCTGCTGCGTCTCGGCACTCGCGAGCGGGCTGCCCGGATGCCGGGCGGCGGCGCGGTCATGCGCCGGTCGGTGGCCTCGGCCGCGCGCCTGCTGGGGGAGCCCCGCATCCGGGCGCTCCTGCTGATGTGGTGGATCCCGCCGATGTTCTTCGTCGTCGCCGAAGGCGTCGCGGCGCCCTTCGCGGACGCGGCGGGGGCGGGCGCGGCCGGGTTCGGCGTGTTCCTCGCCGCGATGCCCGCGGGCACCATGGTGAGCGAACTGCTCGCCGGCACGCTGCTCGGGGCCGCCGCACGCGGCCGCATCGCGCTCCCGCTCGCGGCGCTGTCACTGCTGCCGATGGCCGCCTTCGTGCTGCGTCCGTCCCTGCCGCTCGCGACCGCGCTCCTCCTACTCACCGGACTGTGCGCCGCCTACACGCTCGGCATGGACCGGTGGTTCGTGGACGCGGTGCCAGAGGAGATGCGCGGCCGGGCCATGTCCCTACTGGGCGCCGGACTGATGACCCTCCAGGGGCTCGGAATGGCCACCGGCGGGGCGCTCGCCGGCGCTTTTCCTCCGTATGCGGTCATCTGCGGATCCGGAGTCATCGGCACGTTGAGCCTGCTCGGCGTGCTGAACGCGGTTCGGAAGACCGGGCGGAAGGAGGTGAGTCCACATGCGGAACGCATCGCGCAACTGGATGCCTAGCTGACGCAGGCGCCGGGCCGGGTGATCCCGGCGGGGTCACCGGCTGGAGGAGGTGGCGGGGTTCGCCTCGCCACCTCGTTCCACCGGGAGCCGCGTTCGCTTACGGAGTGGGGGCGATCTCGGGCCGTGAGAACGCGGCGAGGAGGCGTTCGAAGGCCTTCCGGTCGCCGCTCAGGGTGACCCGGCCCGAATGCAGGGCCTCCTCCAGGTCCAGGCTTCCGATCATGAGGGACTTGAGCGTCGTGGTGTCGGTGTCGATCGAGGTGTCGGGGCTGTCCGCGTCGCCGCGTTCGATGCCGAGGCGTCCGTCGGCGGCGCGGGCGACGTAATGGTCCTCGCCGAAGCGGATCGCGTAGGTGACGTCGAGGCGGTCGCCGGCCGCGGGGGAGAAGTCGTTGCGCAGGGCCAGCATGATCGCGTCGCTGCTGACGTGGGCGTCCAGGTCGCGGAACGGTGAGCGGCGGCCCCAGCGGCCGAGCTCGACCAGGATCGGTTCGAGCTCGCGGCCCCAGTCCGTCAGCTCGTACACCCACGACGCGCTCGGGGGAGCGAGCTTGCGGCGGCGGACGAGCCCGAGCCCTTCGAGTTCGCGAAGGCGGCGGGACAGCCGGTTGGGCCCCGCGTTGGGCAGCCCGGCCCGCAGGTCGGTGAACCGCTTGGGACCGAACAGCAGTTCGCGGACGACCAGCAGGGCCCAGCGCTCACCGATGAGGTCCAGCGCGTGCGCCGTCGCGCAGGCCTCGCCGTAGGTACGGGTGCTCTCCACGCTCCGATTTTAACCGGTGAGGTTCCACCACGAATCTAGTTGGTTCCCTTACCGTACTAACGCTCGGGCTCGGGACGGCGGCCCGGGACGACGATGCCGTGCTCGTAGGCCAGCACGACGGCCTGGACGCGGTCGCGGAGGTGGAGTTTGGCGAACACGCTGCCGACGTGGCTCTTGACGGTGGCCTCGGTGACGACGAGCCGCGCCGCGATCTCCTGGTTCGACAGGCCCTGGGCCACGAGCAGGAGCATCTCGCGTTCGCGCGGGGTCAGCGCGGTCAGCAGGTCCGATGGCGGCTGGACCGGGTCGGTGCGGTCGGCGTAGTCCTCGATCAGGCGGCGGGTGATCGACGGGGACAGCAGTGCCTCGCCCTGGTGGACGACGTGGATCGCCTCCAGGAGCCGCTCGCGGGGCGCGTCCTTCAGCAGGAATCCCGACGCCCCCGCGCGCAGCGCGCCGAACACGTATTCGTCGAGGTCGTAGGTGGTGAGGATCAGCACGCGGGGCGGACGGTCCGTGCCGGTGAGGCGGGCGGTGGCCTCGACGCCGTCCATCCGCGGCATCCGGACGTCCATCAGGACGACGTCGGGCCGCAGTTCCGCCGCCCGCACGAGGGCCTCGGCGCCGTCCGCGGCCTCACCGACGACCTCCAGGTCGGGCCGGGTCTGCAGGAACAGCCGGAAGCCGATCCGGATCAGCTCCTGGTCGTCGACGATCAGCACCCGGATCGTCACGCCCGCTCCCCGATCGGCAGCCGCGCCGCGACCCGGAACCCGCCGCCGGGGGCCGGGCCCATCTCCAGTTCACCGCCGAGCACCGCGACCCGCTCCCGCATCCCCACCAGGCCGTGCCCGCCGGGGCCCGGCTCGCCGGTTCCCGTCCCGTCGTCGTGCACCCGCACCTCCAGGTCCGCCCCTCCGTAGCTCAGCCGCACCGTGACCAGTGTCGCTCCGGCGTGTTTCAGCGCGTTGGTCAACGCCTCCTCGATGATCCGATAGGCGGACAGCTCCACCCCGCTCGGCAGGTCCAGCGGTTCCCCGGCGATCTCCAGCCGGACCGGCAGTCCCGCCGCGCGGTACCCGGCGACCAGTTCGTCCAGATCCGCCAGTGACGGCTGCGGCCGCGTCTCCGCCGCATGCCGCCCGCGCAGCAGCACGAGGATGCGGCGCAGCTCGGCCAGGCTCTGCTCGGCGCTGGTCTCCACCTGCTCCAGCGTCCGCGCGGCCACCCGCGGTTCGGTCTCCAGGACGTCGCGGGCCCCGCGGACCCCGATCAGCATCACCGTCACCGAGTGGGCGACGATGTCGTGCAGTTCGCGGGCGATGGACTCGCGTTCGCGCTGCGCCGCGATCAGGTCGAGCTGTTCCCGTTCGTGTTCGAGGGTGGCGGCCCGTTCCTCCACCGCCTGGACGTAGCGGCGGCGCGTCTGCATATAGGCGCCCAGCATCCACGCCCCGATCGACACAGGCGGGCTGCAGACGTTGTCGGCTTCCAGGAAGACCGCCACCGGTGCCAGCACCGCGAGCGAGACGCGCCGGTCCCGCGTTTCGGCGAGCGACCACAGCGCGACGACGGCCGTCGCGCCTCCGGGCGAGTACCCGGCCGCGGTCACCACGGCCGCCGACGCGACCGTCACCGCGGTCACCGCCACACCGAACCGGCGGCGTGCCAAGAGCGCCGCGCCGGTGAGGACGGTCACCGCGATCGGCAGGGGCGCGGCCTCGGTGCCGTCGTTGAACAGCAGCCCCACCTCCACGATCGTCGCCGCCACGGCGAGCACGATGTCGAACAGCACCGGACGGTGCGCGGCCCGCAGGCCCCGCACCGCCCGGATCCTCTCCGCGACGTTCACGCCAGGTCACGCCGTCGTTCGCACCCGACCGCGACCAGCACCACGAGCACCGTCCAGACCGCGAACACCGCGCCGGCCTGCGGGACCGTGAGCGTCGTGTCGTGGGTCCCGCCCGTCATGACGCCCGCCGCGCCGAACGGCGTGAGGTTCGCCTCCCGCTCCCACGCCCCGCTCACCAGGGGCAGCACCACCAGGTCCACGATCAGCAGGACCACCGCGCCGACGACCGGGCCGCGGATCAGCGCACCGAGCGCCGCGCCCATCGCCGTCGCCAGCACCAGCGCCAGGACGTTGCTCGCGACGACCTCCGCCACCTGGCCGGACGTCAGGTCCGGGCCGGGCTGGTGCGCCAGCAGCGGCAGCCCCACGCCGACCGCGACCGCGTTGATCAGCAGCGCCAGCCCGAGACCGGTCAGCGCGTACGCCGCGATCCGCACCGCCAGGACGGTTCCGCGGTCGCGCCGGGCCACCAGCGCCGTGGGCGCGGCGGTCCGGTGGCGGTACTCGCCCGCCGCGCCGACCAGTCCCCACAGCAGCAGCAGGACCGGAAGCCCCGACAGCGCCTCCTTCTTCTCGGGTATCTCGTCGAGCGTTCCCGACGCCACGGCGATGAGGACCGCGTTCAGGGCGGCGAAGGCCATTCCGCCGGCCGCGAACCCCCACACGGCACGGGTCGTCACCGACTTGAGCAGCTCTCCGCGAAGCAGGCCGATCATCGCTCCAACCCTCCGGTGAGCTCGAGGAACACGTCCTCCAGCGACTCCACCTCACTGATCGGTCCTTCGTGCACCAGCCTGCCACGGTCGATGACGACCACGTCGTCGACGGTCTGCGCGGCCTCCGCGAGCAGGTGGCTGGACAGCAGCACGGTGCCGCCCTTCGCCGCCCGGTCGCGCAGCATCGTCCGGAGCCAGCGGATCCCCTGCGGATCCAGCCCGTTGGCCGGCTCGTCCAGCACCAGGATCTCCGGGTCGCCCAGCAGCGCGGCGGCGAGCCCGAGCCGCTGCCGCATCCCCAGCGAGAACGCGCCGACCCGGCGGCCCGCCGCCGACGTCAGCTCGGCGACCTCCAGAACCTCCTCGACGCGCCGGCGCGGCAGCCCGGCCGACAGCGCCAGCGCCCGCAGATGCGCGCGGGCCGACCGGGCGGGATGCGCGCCGCACGGTTCGATGTGGACGCCGATGCGGCGCGCGTCCGGCACCAGAGCCGCCAACGGCGCTCCCAGCACCGACACCGCGCCCTTCGTCGGCCGCGCCAGTCCCACGACCGCCTTCAGCGCGGTGGTCTTGCCCGCGCCGTTCGGGCCGAAGAAGCCCGTCACCGCGCCCGGCCTGACCGTGAACGTCAGATCGTCGACCACCGTGCGACGGCCGTACCGTTTCGTCAGCCCCTCGACCCTGATCGCCGGGGCGGCCTCCGTCTGTGATGTCATGGCGCCCAGCCTCGGGCGCCCGCGTCTCCCGGTCATCCGACCACGGTCGAAACCCGGCCTCCGACCACGGCATGACGTCCACCGAGATCAGTGGGCGAGTTCTCCGATGCCGCCGTCGATGTCCTGATCGGCTCCCTTCGCGCGTGATGAGCGCGGAAGCGTGGCGCCTTCGATGTCGAGGTTGGGCAGGATCCGGTCCAGCCATCGGGGCAGCCACCAGGCACCGCGGCCGGTCAGTGCGAGGACGGCCGGGACGAGCGTCATCCGGACGAGGAACGCGTCGGCCAGGATCCCGGCGGCCAGGCCGAGGGCGATGGGCTTGAGGGTGAGGTCGTCGGTGGTGACGAAGCCGGTGAAGACGGCGAACATGATCAGTGCGGCGGCGGTGATGACCCGGACGGTGTGCCGTGACCCGGTCAGGACGGCCTCGCGCGGCCGGCCGGTGCGGACGTGCTCCTCGCGGATCCGCGAGACCAGGAAGACCTGGTAGTCCATGGCCAGGCCGAACAGCACGGCGATCACGACGATGGGCATGAAGCTGAAGACGGGGCCGGTGGTGGCGACGCCGAACAGGCCGGCGAGCCGGCCCCATTGGAAGACGGCGACGACCGCGCCGAACGCGGCGCCGGCCGACAGCAGGAACCCGGCCGCGGCCTTGACCGGGACGACGATCGAGCGGAAGACCAGCAGCAGGAGCAGCAGCGAGAACCCGACCACGACGGCGGTGAAGGGCGGCAGCGAGTCGCGGAGCCGGTCGGAGACGTCGATGGCGGCGGGGGTGGACCCGGTGACCAGGACACGGGCGCCGGCGGCCGCGCCGAGGGCGGGGGTGCGGGAGCGGATGTCGCGGACGAGCCGCTGGGTCGCCTTGGTGCGCGGGCCCTGCTCGGGGACGAGGTTGAGCACCGCGGTGCGGCCGTCGGTGCCGCGTTCGGGGTCGCTGATCGAGGCCACGCCGGGCAGGTCGAGCCCGTCCGCGACGCGAGCGGCGGCCCGGACCGGGTCGCCGTCCCGGGTCTGCACCAGGACGAGCAGCCGGCCGTTGTTGCCGGGGCCGAAGGCGTCCGAGATCAGGTCGTAGGCCTTGCGCTGGGTGGAGGCGGGGTCGGCGGTGCCGTTGTCGGGCATCGCCAGGTCGAGCTTGAGCGCCGGGAGCGCCATCGCGCCGAGGGCCAGCAGGACGAGCGGGATGGTGATCAGGGGGCGGCGGGTGACCAGGCGGGCCCAGCGCAGCCCGCCGGCGCCGGCGCGTTCCGGGCGGGCGGCGCGCGAGCCGGGCCGGGGACGCAGGCGGTCGCCGGCGAGGCCGAGCAGGGCGGGCAGCAGGGTGATCGCGGCGGCCACCGCCATCAGCACGGTCAGTGCGGCGGCCAGGCCCATGACGGTCAGGAAGGGGATGCCGACCACGGACAGCCCGGCCAGCGCGATGATCACGGTGAGTCCGGCGAAGACGACGGCGCCGCCGGCGGTGGCGACGGCGCGCGCGGCCGATTCCTCGGCCGCCGTTCCGTCGGCGAGCTGGGCGCGGTGCCGGGAGCCGATGAACAGCGCGTAGTCGATGCCGACGGCCAGGCCGATCATCAGCGCCAGGCTCGGGGCGGTGGAGGAGATGGTGGCGATGTTGGAGGCCAGCATCAGTCCGAGCAGCCCGATCGCGAGCCCGGCCAGTGCGGTCAGCAGGGTCAGCCCGGCGGCCAGCATCGAGCCGAAGGTGAGGACCAGCACGATCACGGCGACGACGACGCCGATCACTTCGCCGATGCCCACCTGCATGCCGGCGGTGCTGTAGATCGTCCCGCCGACCTCGGCGCGCAGGCCGCCGGAGCGGGCCGCGGCGGCGATGCCCTCGAGGGCGGTGACGCTGGAGTCCTTCAGCACGTCCCGCTTGATCGGATACAGCACCTGCGCGAGCGCGGTGCGGCGGTCGGCGGAGATGGTCCCGGTCTGGAACGGGTCGGTGGCCTCGGCGACCTGCGGCGCCGCGCCCGCTTCCCGTACCGCCTTCTGGATGCGCGCCCGCTGGGCCGGGTCGTCCACGGTCGCGCCGGGCGGGGTGGCGAACACCAGCTGCGCCGTCACCCCGGTCGCCTCCGGCAGGGAACGTTCCAGCAGGTCGATGCCCTGCTGGGACTGCGAACCGGGAATGGTGGCCTCGCTGTCCAGGTGGGAGCCGAAGGCGGCGAAGCCGCCCCCGGTCAGGAACAGCAGCACCAGCCAACCGGCGAGAAAGCGCAAGCGGTGGCGGAACGCGGTCCGGCCGAGCCGGTAGAGCAGGGGGGCCAACGGAGGTCCTCTCAGGCGGGCGAAGTCGGGGGGAGCAGTGCGGTCAGCACGGCCGTGAACGCTCGTTCGATGACCTCGGAGGTGACGCCTTCCGGGTCGGCGAGGTGCTCGTTGACCAGGCCGTTGGTGAGGCAGTGCAGGATCAGCCCCGCCAGTTCCGGGGGGACGGCCGGGGTCGTGCCGGTGCGCTCGGTCACCTCGGCGATGGCACGGGCGGCGGTGTCGCGCTGCGCGCGGCGCATCGGGGCCAGCACGGCCCGGGTCTGCTCGTCGCGGGCGGCGCGGGCGGCGAACTCCAGGCCGAGCTGGCCGTGCCCGGTGTCGGTGACGATCCGGGCGGCGATCAGCTCGGCGACCCGTCCGATCACCGCGCGGGCGTCGTCGGCGCCGTCGATCTCGGCGGTCACGGCGGCCAGCTCGTCCTCGGCGCCCTGGCCGAGGACGGCGCCGAACAGCTCCTGCTTGCCGCCGAAGTTGGAGTAGACGGCGCCCTTGGTGAAACCGGCGGCGTGGGCGATGTCCTCGATCCGGGCGTCGGCGTAGCCGCGTTCGGTGAACACCCGCACCGCCTCGACCAGCAGCCGCCGCCGGACCTCCTCACGTGGGACCCGCCTCGCGGGCCCTGGGTTGTCGGTCATGGTCGGACCGTAGCATACTCAAAGTATTCAATACTTTCGGTATCGACCGCGGAGGCTCCGTTGACCACCTCGTTTCGCCGCTCATTTCCGCTGGCCACGGGATCGCTGCTCCTGGTCGCGCTCCTCACCGGCTGCGGCGCCTCGGCCGACGACGCACAACCCGAACGTCGCGACTTCGGCCCCGTCGGCTCTCGTCTCACCATCGCCAAGGACGGAGGCGACCTGGACATCCGGCCCGCCGACGTGAAGAACGTGCAGGTAACGCGCCGGTTCGACCGATGGGCGCTGATCGGCGGCGAGCCGGCCGCGACATGGAACCTCTCCGGCGACCGGCTCACCCTGGCCACCGACTGCGGCACCCTGATCGGCGGCTGCGCCGTGCGCTACCGGGTGCTGGTCCCTCGCAATCTCACCGTCGGCATCGAGGGTGAGAACGGGACGATCTCCGCCACCGGCTTCAGCGCCGCGCTCCGCATCCGCAGCAGCAACGGCGCGATCGCGGTCACCGGCGCCACCGGCCCGCTCGACCTGCGCAGCGAGAACGGAGGACTGCGCTCCACCGCGACCAGATCGCCCCAGGTCTCGGCCACCTCCGAGAGCGGCGAGGTCGACCTGTCCTTCGCCACCGCACCGCGGCAGGTGGCCGTGACCACCGAGAACGGCGAGGTGAAGGTGACGGTCCCGCGCGCCGCCTACAACGTCACCACGACCACCGACAGCGGCGACGTCCGCGCCGACGTCCCCAAGGACGCCTCGGCCCCCCGCTCGATCACCGCCCGCACCGACAGCGGATCGATCACCCTCGGCACGGCGACGGATGGCTGATGGCTGCGCAACTGTGTAGTCTGCTGCACAATTGCGCAGCCATCAGGGAGGCCCGGTGAAGATCACCGATGTGCGGACGGTGTTGCTGACCGCGCCGTACGGAGTCGAGGGCGCGCACACGCGCCGCCGCAGCGCCGCGTTCGTGGAGGTGGAGACCGACGAGGGCCTCGTCGGCATCGGCGAGACCTACGCCGGGGTGTACCTGCCCGACCTGGTCCCCGGCATCGTGGAGCTGTACCGGCAGGTGCTCGTCGGCCGCGAGATCACCAGCCCGGCCCGTCTCTACCGGGACTGCTACTGGGTGACCGGCTACTGCGGCCGCACCGGGCTGACGGTGATGGTGCTGGCCGGCATCGAGTGCGCGCTGTGGGACGTCCTCGGCAAGTACCGTGACGCGCCACTGCATGAACTGCTGGGCGGCGCGGTCCACGACCGGCTCCCGCTGTACGCGTCGGGCGGCGTCCCGACCATGTCCGTCGACCAGCTGGTCGCACAGGCCGAGCAGGTGCGGGCGGAGGGCTACCGCGGATTCAAGATGCGCGCCAATCCGGTCGCCTACCAGCCCGACGTCGAGGCCGAGCGGGTCGCGGCCGTGCGCAACGTACTCGGGCCGGACGCGCTGCTGGCGGTCGACGCGGTGCAGAGCCTGAACACGCGGCCCTGGTCCGTCAAGCAGGTGCTGCGGCTGCTGGACGCGCTGCACCCCTACGACTTGGCGTGGGCGGAGGAGTTCCTGCCACCGTTCGACCCGGCCCCGTACGCCGAACTGCGTGCGCTGACGTCCACCCCCATCTCGGGCGGCGAGGGCATCACCACCGCCACCGTCTTCGACCAGTGGCTACGGGCGGGGGCGTTCGACCTCGCCCAGCCGGACCCGACCATCATCGGCGGCATCGGCGAGGCACGGCGGGCCTGCGAGGCGGCGGCCGCACGCCGCGTGCAGGTCGCCATGCACGTGTGGGGTTCGGCCCCGACCATCACCGCCAACCACCACCTCGGCTTCACCCAGCCCAACTGCGTGATGCTGGAGCGTCCGGTGATGGGCAATCCCCTGGAGACCGAGATGCTGGTCGAACCCCTGGACGTGCGGGACGGGTACGCGCTGCCGCCGTCCGCCTCCGGCCTGGGCGTGGAACTGACCGAGGAGATCAAGGCCAGGTATCCGTACGAACCGGGTAGTGCCAGCATGTTCGGCTGACCCGACCCCCGAAGGGCGGGGTCAGGGCTCTGCGCGGAACAGTCCGTTCAGCAACAACTGCTGGTTGGCGGCACTGCGGCGCGCCAGCACCGGCGGGTCGAAGACGTCGGTGTCGGCGACGGGCTGGATCACCGGTTCCAGCAGCAGCGGTCCGAGGATGAGGAACAGCACCTGGTAGGGCGCCCATTCGGGGTCGGCGCCGGCCCGCGGCGACCGCTCGGCGCCCAACCGGTCGAGCTCCCGGCGCGTGCCGTCCAGCAGCCGGGAGAACACCGCCGCGCCGGCCTCTCCGCCCTCCATCAGGACGCGCCGCAGGTAGCCGCGCAGGTGCGGGTCGGCGCCGAACATGCGCGCCGACACGGTCCCGATCGCGGCGACCACGTCGTCCAGCGGCCGGTCGCGGTCCAGTTCCCCCATGGCCTCGGCCAGCGTGCGCAGAACGTGGTCGTCGACCTCGCGGCGCAGCCCGGCCTTGGTGCCGAAATGGTGACGCACCAGCGCGTACGAGACCCCCGCCTCAGCCGCCACCGCCCGGATCGACACCGCGTCGAACCCGTCCCGGGCGAACAACCGCAACGCCGCCTGCCGCAGCCGCGCCTTACCCGTCAGATCCCCAGCCGCCACTGCACACATGCACAGGAAACTACACGTCCGCAGGTCAACGGCCGCGGGCATGGCCGATCCAGCAACAGGCGTCCTTGAGCGACTCCGTGGAACGGGCTTGGAACGGGCTGGAACGCGGTCGTGGAACCGGGCTGGAACGCCTTCTGGGTGACAGGTCCGGCGGGAAAGGCGCCTCCGGATCGGGAGACCGTGGAGGAGCTCATGGCGGAGTCAGCTCGGAAGCCGAGCAGGCGGGCCCCGGTGCCGTGCGGCGTGGGCACCGACGCACGGGTGCTCCTGGCCCCGCAGGACGCCACCGACGAAGTGCTGCGCGTGTTCTACCGGACGGTCCGCGCGGGCCAGGAGCGGTTGGCCGGCGGCGGGGGGCCGTTCGGCTTCGATGTCACCGTCGCCCTGCTGGTCGACGACCTGATCGGCGCCTACGGCTGCGACGCGGTCGTCGAGACCGGCTGCCATCTGGGCGACACCGCCGCCTACCTGGGCCGCCGCTACCCCGGCCTGCCGGTCATGACCTGCGACATCGACCCCGAGTACGCGCGGTTCACCGCGCACCGGGTGCGCGACCTGCCGAACGTCGCGGTCACCTGCCAGGACTCGCCCGCGCTGATCGCGGACGCGGCCGGCGCGTTCGACCGGCCCTTCTACTTCCTGGACGCGCACTGGGGCGCGTGGCCGTTGCCGCGGGAACTGGCGGCGATCCGCGCCGGCGTCGTCCTGATCGACGACTTCGACGTGGGGGACGCGCGGTTCGGCCACGACGCCTACGACGGCGTCTCCTGCGGGCCGGACGTGCTCGCGGCGATGACGCCCCGTCCGGCCCGGTACTGGACCCCCGTGCCCGGAGCCGAGCGCCGGCTGCCGTGCCTCCAGGTCGGCCGCCGCGCCGGCGTCGGCCTCTTCGTGGCCGGGCTGGACGGCCGCCCCCTGGACGAGCATCCCGCGCTGACCGGCCACACCCTCACCACCGAGGAGATCCGATGAGCGGCACCGCACCCGCGATCACCTGTACCGATCCGCTCGCCGACCTCGGCGGCCTGCCCTTCGTCGACGACGGGTTCGGCTCCCGGCGGCTCCTGGCGGCGGCAGCGGCGGCCCGGCACGTCCTGGCCGAGCGGCAGGGCCGGACCCGGGGCCTGTCGGAGCGGACGCTGGAGGGCTGGCTCGCCCCGGCGCGGGCGCTGACACTGGTCGACGGGCCGGCGATGCCCGCCCGGCCGCTCACCCGGGTCCAGCGCGGCCGGGTCGCGCAGGCCCACGCCGCCCTGGCCGCCGCCGTCCCGGCGTGGGGGCCGCTGCTGGACCTGCCGGTCCGGTACGCGCTACTGCATCCCGACGGCGGCGCGATCTCCGCCTCGTCCAAGGCGTGGCCGCAGCACGTCCTGCTGGCCCGCGCCGCGTTCGACTCGCCATTGGAGGTCCGCGAGCAGCTCCTGCACGAGCTGGCGCACCAGTGGCTCTACCTGATCGAGGAGGTGTGGCGGCTCCAGCGGCCCGGCGCCGCGCGCCGCACCCTCCCGTCGGGCACCGCGGACCGCTCGCCGGCCGAGGTGCTGGGCGCCGCGCACGTCGCGACCGCACTGACGCGCATGTACCGGGTGTGCGGCGACGCCCCGCCCGGCCGCCTCGCGCACCTGGCCGCGTACCGGGCCGGCTGCCTGGCCCTGCTCGACCAGGTCGCCGCCGACCTCACCGACACCGGACGCGCGTTCGTCCGCCGACTGCAGGAGACCACATGACCCTCACCGCACCCACTCCCGCGCCCGCACGGCGCCCCGGCCGGTTCGCGCCGTTCGCGGCCTGGGGCAGCCCGCTCTACGTCGCCGACGTCGCCCCGGCCGGCGACCTCCTGCCGTCGTTCCGCGACCTCATCCTGGAACGCACCGGCACCGATCCGGAGGCGTCCAACTTCGGGGTCATCACCGCGACGAAGGCCAACCAGGACATCCTGCAGTGGGACGACCCCGTCGTGGACTGGTTCAAGGGCCGGATCGTCGACGCCGTCAGCGCGCTCACCCGCGCCACCCTGGGGGAGGCGGCCGACGAGGTCACCCAGGAGGTGATCGCCGAGGCGTGGACGGTGGTCTACGCCGAGGGCGGCAGCCTGCGCCCGCACACCCACCACGACTCCGCGTGGTCCGGGGTGTTCTACGTCGAGTCCGGCGACGGCGGCGACACCGGCGAGGCCGGGTACCTGCAGCTGCTGGACCCGCGGCCCGCCGCGGTGGCCCGCTTCGCCTCCCAGGGCGTCTACCGAGTGGAGCCCGTGCCCGGCCGGATGGTCGCCTTCCCCGGCTGGCTGCCGCACTCGGTGCAGGCCACCCTCACCGGCGGCGGCCGGCGCATCTGCGTCGCCTGGAACGTCGCCTACGACAAGGACTGGGCGGGCATGTCATGACCGCGTCCACGCTCATCGAGCCGAGCCCGGCCGACGACTCGCCCGTCCGGCTGCTGTGGGGAACCGGCGTCCTGGTCGGCAACGTCGACCTGGACGGCATCGTCCGGCCGGGCCTGACCGCCGCGGACGCGCCCGGCGCCGGCGGCGCGTCCTGCCAGGAGATCGCGGCCGACGAGGTGCTCGACGACCCGCGCCGCCTCGCCGCACTGTTCGCCGAGGCGATGGACGCGGCGGCCGGCCGCGAGCGGACCGCCGGCGCGGTGGACGTCACCGTGCAGGTCTGGGAGGCGGGCCACGGTGTCCCCGCCGAAGCCCGGCCCACCGCGTGGGCCGGCTGGTGCTACCTCGCCGCGACCCCGGCGCCCGCCGCCCGCGAGTCGGGCTGCCTGGCGCTCGCCGACCCGCGGCCCGCCAGCGACCAGACGGCCATGCCCGGCCTGCCCTGGGGCCGGGCGATCCTGGCCCGGCCCGCGCGCGGCGTCATGGTCGTCGCCCCCGGATGGCTCACCACCTCGGTCGTTCCCGTCGAGAACGGCCAGCGGCTCATCGTCGCGATCGCTGCTTCGGCCCGGTAACCGCCGGGCCGGACGTCCAAGAAGGGAAACGCATCATGGCACAGCCCACCGAACGCGCCGCCACCAGCCTGCGGCTGGCCGGCCCGGCGCTCGGCCTCGGCCTCGAGGAGACCGACGTCGACGCCTACCTGGAGGCCGCCCGCTCGGGCGCCATCATCCCCGAGACCAGCTGCGACAAGGGCATGCAGGACAACCACGCCCTCCGCACCGCGACCAGGACCAGCCTCCCGGCCGCCGAGCTGCAGTCGGCCTGACCGGCCCGTTCCCCGACGGCCCCGGCCCCATCGCGCGACGATGGGGCCGGGGCCCTCCCACGTCCGCCGCTGAGGAAGGTGACCGCCGTGAACGCCGATCCAGGGAGCAGCCGGTGAGGGCGGCCCCGACCGTCCCCCGCCACCTGGCCGGGGCGATCGCCCTGGCGCGCCAGAACCCGGTGTGGAGGCGCTACTTCGCGGCCCGCTGGGTTTCGGTGACCGGTTCGACGGTCGCGCCCATCGCCGCCGCCTACGCCGTGCTGGGCATCGGCGGCGGCGCCACCGGGATCGGCCTCGTCCTGGTGGGCGGCCCGATCGTGTTCATGGCGCTGTCTCCGGTCGGCGGCGTCGTCGCGGACCGGTACCCGCGCCGGACGGTGCTGGCCTGTTGCCAGTACGCCAGCGCCGCCGTGCAGG
This sequence comes from Actinomadura napierensis, assembly GCF_039529375.1. Taxonomy (NCBI): domain Bacteria; kingdom Bacillati; phylum Actinomycetota; class Actinomycetes; order Streptosporangiales; family Thermomonosporaceae; genus Actinomadura; species Actinomadura napierensis. Next base: position 36,627 of record NZ_BAAAMR010000002.1, on the reverse strand, counting down.
GCGCCGTGGCCGTCCTGGTGCTGACCGGGTCGGCGTCGGTGCCCGCGCTGGCGGGCCTGCAACTGGTCCAGGGCGCCGTCACGGCGTTCTTCGGTCCCGCGGCGCGGGGGCTGCTGCCGCAGCTGGTGGACAAGGAGGCGCTGCCCGACGCCAACGGCCTGGCGCAGATCTCCAACAACATGGTCGCGATCGGCGGGCCGCCGGTCGCCGGGGTCGTGATCGCGTTCAGCGGCCCGGGCTGGGTGCTGGCGTGGGACGCGGTGTCGTTCCTGCTGTCGGGGCTGCTGTTCGGCGGCCTGGCGGTACCGCCCGTCCGGCCGCGTCCCGCCGCCCGGTTCCGCGCCGAGATCGCCGAGGGCTGGCGGGTGCTCGCCGGGCTGCGCTGGGTCGCGGCCATCGCGGTGCTGTCGGCGACGTCCTCGGGCCTGTGGGCGGCCTCGATCACCGTGCTCGGGCCGGTGTGGGCGGCCGACCGCTATGACGGGGCGGTGACCTGGGGGCTGTTCAGCAGCGCGCTGGGCGCGGGGCTCGCCGCCGGGTCGATCACCGCGGTGCTGGTCCGCCCGCAACGGCCCGGCCTGATCTGCTGCCTGGTCATGCTGCCCGAGGCGGCGCTGCTGGGGGCCATGGCCGCGGGGCTGCCGTTCCCGCTGGTCGCCGCCGCGGCCGTGGTGTGCGGCGCCGGCGGCACGCTGGAACTGGTCGTGTACCAGTCGGCGCTGGGCGCGTGGCTGCCCGAGGAGCACATCAGCCGCGTCCAGTCCTTCATCGCGCTCATCGGGACCGTCCTGGTGCCGGTCGCGATGGTCGGCGCGGGCCCGGCCGCCGCGCTGCTGGGTGCGCCGGTGGTCCTCGGCGGCTGCGCGGCCGTCGCCCTGCTGGCCGCGGCCGTCGCCTACAGCGTCCCCGACGTCCGCGCGCTGCGCGCAACTCCCGAGCCCGTGCCGGTTCCGGCCACTTCCGACCGGGCCGCGGGCTGAACCCGGGCGGGACCGCCGCCGTGCCCTAGACGTCGGCGGTCTCGCACCGGGGGTACAGCTGTGAGGACATCGTTAGAGCCGGGTTCAGTCATCGTGGACGACGGCGATACGGAGAACGGGACGACGGCCTTACTGGCAGGAGAGCACGCCCTGCTGGTGGACGGCGACCCGTGGACGGCCCGGGGCCACTTCGCGGCGGCCTACGACCGGGCCGAACGCGGCGGCGACCCGCACATGCTCGCCCGTGCGGCGCTGGGCCTGGGCGGGCTCTGGGCACAGGAGCAGCGCACGGTGGCGGACGCGGCGGCGACCCGGACCCGGCAGCGCGCGGCGCTGCGCCGCCTGGACCCCCGGTCCGTGCTGGCGCTGCGGCTGCGCATCAGGTTGACCGCCGAGGTGGCGTACCGCACCGGGGAGCCCGGCCCGGCCCTCGCGCAGGTCGCCGAGGCCCGCGCCGCCGGGGACGCGGTGGCGAAGGTGGAGGCCCTCACGCTGGCGCACTACTGCGCCATGGGTCCCGGGCACGGGCCGCTGCGGCTGGAACTGGCCCAGGAGCTGATCGGCGAGGCGTCCAGGACGGGCCGTCCCGGCGACCTGCTGGTGGGCCTGCTGCTGCACACCGTCGACCTCTTCCTCGACGCCCACCCGCACGCCGCCCGCAGCCTGGCGGAACTGCGAGAGCACCTCGCGGGCCACGAGCACCGGGCCGTCCGGGCCGTGGTGGAGGTGATCGAGGTGATGCTGGGCATCCGCGCGGGCCGGTTCGCGGCGGCCGGTGCGGCGGCCGGCACGTGGGCCGAGCACGGCGCCACGGCCGCGGGCGTCAACGCGCGGGCCTGGTACGGCGGGCAGCTCGGCACGATCCGCTGGTTCCAGGGCCGCATCGCCGAACTGCGGCCGATGCTGGCGGACCTGGTGGACTCGCCCACGCTCAGCGAGACCGACTACTCCACCTACGCGTCGCTGGCGCTCGCCGCGGCTTCGGCGGACGACCGCCCCCTGGCCGCGAGCATGCTCGCGCGGCTGCGCGGCCGCGGGCTGGCCGCCCTCCCGCAGGCGGCGACCTGGCTGCTGACGATGTACTGCGTGACCGAGACGGCCTGGCTGCTCGGGGACACCGTGGCCGCGGCCGAGGCGGCGGACCTGCTGGCGCCCTACGCCCGGCTCCCGGTGATCGCGGCGCACGGGATCACCTGCCTGGGCTCGGTCCACCACAGCCTGGGAATGGCCGCGTTGACCACCGACGACACCGACGCGGCGGTCCGTCACCTGCGCGCAGCCGTCCAGGACAACATGACGCTCGGGCACTGGCCGGCCACCGCGCTGTCGCGTGCCCGCCTCGCCCAGGCACTCGCGCTCCCGGGCCGGTCGCAGGACCTGGCCGCGGCCGAAGCGGAACTGGTCGTGGCCGCGAAGGAGACCGCGGAACTGCACATGCCGCCGCCGCCCGGCATCGAACGAGGCACCGTGCGCCTGCGGGACGCCGCCGCCGGTGCACCCGGCCGGGCGACCGCGGTGGTGTGCCGGCGGCGCGGCAAGCACTGGGACGTCGAGCTGAGCGGACGGACCGTAGCCGTCGACCACTGCGTGGGCCTGGAGTACCTGGCGGTGCTCATGGCCAACCCGGGCCAGGAGATGCCCGCGGCCGAGCTCGCGGCCGGTCATGGCGGGCAGGCGCCGGCAGACTCCGCGACAGTCGGCCAGCCGCTGCTGGACGACGCCGCGAAGCGGCAGTACAGGCAACGGCTCGCCGACTTACAGGACCATGCCGACCGCTCCGACCTGGCCGGCGACCCGGACCGCGCCGCGGAACTGCGGCGCGAGCGGGACTGGCTCATCGCGGAGCTGGCGTCGGCCACGGGGCTCGGCGGCCGGGCGCGCCGGTTCGCCGACAACGACGAACGGGCCCGGATCGCCGTGGGGAAGGCGATCAGGCGTGCGCTCGACCGGGTCGCCGACGCCGACCCGGTCCTCGGCGCCGAACTGCGCGCACGCGTGCGGACCGGGCTGCGATGCTGCTACCTCGGCCCCCGAGCGGAACACCTTCAGCGCGCCACGCCGCGCCCATGATGTGCGGAGGGGAAGGCGGCTTGGATTATCAGGCCGCCGGTTTGGCGGGGGTGTGCGGTCAGGGTTCCGTTGTGGGCCAGGGCTATCGCGTGCGCGATGGACAGGCCGAGGCCGTGGTGGCCGTCGCCGCGCGCGGTCCGGTCGAGGCGCTGGAACGGCTCTAGGAGCCGGGCCACCTGCTCGGGCGGGACGACCGGGCCGGTGTTGCCGACGGTGATCACGGCTTGGCCGTCGCGGGAGCCGGTCGCCACCTCGACGGTTCCGCCGGGCACGTTGTACTGCATCGCGTTGTCGACGAGGTTGGCCACGAGGCGCTCGACCAGGGCGGGATCGCCGGCGGTCGTCGCGGGGGCGATCCGCGGGTCCAGGCGCGGGCCGTCGGCGGACGTCTCCGGACGCGCCGCCAGCACCCGCCGGGTGAGCGCGGCGAGGTCCACCGGGACGCGGCTCTCCAGGCCCCGCTCGCTGGTGGCGAGGGTGAGCAGGGACTCCAGCAGCCGTGCCTGCTGGTCGCTGATCGTCAGGACGCGCTCGAAGGTCGCGCGGAACGCCTCGAGGGTCGGCCGGCGGTCGGTGAGCGTCTCCTCCAGCAGCGCGTGTTCGAGGGTGAGCGGGGTGCGGAGTTCGTGCGCGGCGTTGGCGACGAAGCGCTTCTGCGCGTCGAGCGCGGCGTCCAGGCGCCCGAGCAGGCCGTCCACGGTGTCGGCGAGGTCCTTGAGCTCGTCGCGCGGGCCGGTGAAGGCCAGCCGCTCGTGGACGTTGCGCGCCGAGATGTGCCGGACGGTGGTGGTCATCGTGCGCAGCGGGCGCAGCACCCGTCCCGCGACGAGCCAGCCGAGCGCCAGGGAGACCACCAGCATGATCGCCATGGCGATCCCGCCCTGGGTGAGGAACCCGTGCACCAGCGTGTGATGCTGCTGCGCCCTCCAGGCGCCGATCGAATCGGGCGTCCCGGGGGGCAGGCCGAGCCGGGACGCGCAGTTCTCCTCCGTCATGTCGACGCACGGCATTCTCACCCTGAAGATCGTGTTCCTCCGGAGGAGCAGGAACGTGATCGCCAGCAGGGCGACGCCGGAGACGGCGAACAGCGCCCCGTACAGCAGGGTGAGGCGCATCCGGACCGTCCGCGGCACCCTGTGCGCGAGCGCCCTCATATCCGGTAGCCGCTCTGCGGGACGGTCTCGATCACGGGCGGGGATCCCAGCTTGGCCCGCAGGCGGTTGATGGTCGCCTTGACCGTGGTGGTGAACGGGTCCGCGGCCTCGTCCCAGACGCGTTCCAGCAGTTCCTCGGCGGAGACGACGCGTCCTCCCGCGGCGAGCAGGTACTCCAGCACCGCGAGCTCCTTCGGGCTGAGCGCCAGGCGCAGCCCGGAGCGGGTGACGACGCGCTGCGCCGGGTCGAGCCGCAGGTCGCCGTGCTCCAGGATCGGCGGCAGCGCCGGCTGCGCCCGCCGCCCGAGGGCGCGGATCCGCGCGACCAGCTCGGCGTACGCGAACGGTTTCGGCAGGTAGTCGTCGGCGCCGAGGCTGAGACCGTCGACCCGGTCGGCGATCGTGCCCGACGCGGTGAGCATCAGCACCCGGGTCCGGCGGTGCGGCCCGGCGGCCAGGGCGCGGCAGACGTCGTCGCCGTGCACCACGGGGAGATCGCGGTCGAGGACGACCACGTCGTAGTCGGTCAGCGCCGTGCGGTCGAGCGCGGCCCGGCCGTCGAGGGCGACGTCCACGGCCATCCCCTCGCGGTGCAGGACGCGGGCCACGGAGTCCGCCAGCTCCGCGTGGTCCTCTGCCACCAGCACTCTCATCGCCGGTCAGCCTGCCCGAGCCGCGGTCACAGCCGGGTCACAGCCTCTCGCACCGTCATGTGACCGCCCCTTCCCTAGAACTTGACCTCGCAAGGGATACCCCCCGGAAAGGGGAACGATGAACAGGGCTTCTGTGTTGCTGGCCGTCTCGGCCGCCTCTCTCGCCATGGTCACCGCGGGGTGCGGCGGCTCCGGCGGCTCCGGCGGTTCGGGTTCCGGCGCGTCCGGCGCGAAGGCGGCCGCCACGGCGGACCAGGGAGTGAAGCACGCGCAGTGCATGCGCGAGAACGGCCTCCCCGGCTACCCCGACCCCGGCCAGGGCGACGGGAACACGACGAAGAACCTCCCGTCCCGCGACTCTCCGGAGTTCAAGAAGGCGCAGCAGGCGTGCCAGTCGCTGGAGCCGCCCGAGAACCAGCCCGGTACGCCGGAGAACGCCGAGCTGCAGCAGAAGATGCTGAAGTACGCCCAGTGCATGCGCAAGAACGGCGTCCCGAACTTCCCCGACCCGCAGAACGGGCGCATCCTGGTGAAGCTGGGCACCATCGACGGCAACTCGCCGCAGTTCAAGAAGGCCGTGCAGGCCTGCCGCCACCTCGAATCCGGCGGGGCCGGCAAGGGCGCCGGCGGGTGAGGGACTCGATGAGCACCAGAGTGACCGAACCGGGCCTGGAGACGCGGGACGCGCCCGCCCGGCCACGGCGGCGGAGCAGGCGCCGCAGAATGCTCGGCGGTGCCGCACTCGCGGTCGTGGCCGTGGGCGGCGGCGTGGCCATCGCAGTGACGGGCTCGTACAGCGACGACGGCAAGCCCTCAACGAGCGCCGGTGCCGGGACATCGCTCGTAGCGGTCCAGGAGGGCCCGCTCTCTTCGCAGGTCGACCAGAGCGGGACGCTCGCGTACGCGGGCGGCGCCGACGGGACCCCGTACCCGGTGGTCAACCAGGCGAAGGGGACGTACACCCGGCTGCCGGTTGCGGGCACCCAGATCGACTGCGGCGAGACGCTGTACAAGGTCGACCAGGAACCGGTGATCCTGGTCTGCGGAAGCACGCCCGCGTACCGGGACCTGGCCGTGGGCGACGACGGCAAGGACGTCCGGGCGCTGAACAAGACCCTGGTGGACGAGGGGTACGCCGCCAAGTCCGAGCTCGATCCGGGCTCGAAGCACTTCGGCTCGGCGACCGTGACGGCCCTGGAGAAGCTTCAGGACGACCGCGGCGCCGACGTGACGGGCAAGCTGGACCTTGGCCAGGCCGTGTTCCTGCCCGGCCCCCTGCGGATCGGCAAGGTGACGGCCCAGAACGGCACGGGCGCCGCCCCGGGCCGTCCGATCATGGAGGCGTCGTCGAACCGGCGCGAGGTGATCGTGAAGCTCGACGCGTCCCAGCAGTCCGAGGTCAAGAAGGGCGACCCGGCGCAGATCACGCTGCCGGACAACCGGACCACGTCCGGCGTGGTCAGCCGGATCGGCACGGTCGCGGCCGCGGCGTCCTCCGACAAGGACTCCGGCTCGCAGCCCGCCACGCTCCCGGTCTCCATCACGCTCAAGCATCCGAAGGACGCCGGGACCCTTGATCAGGCACCGGTCCAGGTGCAGATCACCACGGGCGGCGTCAAGAACGCGCTGATCGTTCCGGTGACCGCGCTCATCGGCCAGGCCGGCGGGGGATACGCGGTCGAGATCGCGGCGGGGGGCGACGGCCGGACCCGGATCGTGCCCGTCACGCTCGGACTGTTCGACAACGCCAATGGACGGGTGCAGGTCTCCGGAGCCCTGACGGCCGCCGACCGAGTGGTGGTGCCGTCGACGTGAGCGAGACTCGTTCGGGGGCGCAGCCCCTGCACCCCGGGATCGTGCCGAACGTCCTCGAACTGGAGCGGGTCACCAAGACGTACGGCACGCAGCCCCCTGTCCACGCGCTGCGCGGCGTGAGCTTCACCGTGCGGCGCGGGGAACTCGTCGCGATCGTCGGGCCGTCGGGGTCGGGCAAGTCCACGCTGCTGCACATCCTCGGCACGCTCGACCGGCCCAGCGAGGGCACCGTACGGATCGACGGGGAGGACGTCGCGTCGCTCACCGACCGCCAGCTCGCGTCCCTGCGCGCGCGCAGCATCGGCTTCGTCTTCCAGCAGTTCTTCCTGTCCGAGCACACCACCGTCCTGGAGAACGTCGCGGACGGCCTGCTGTACGGCGGCGCGAGCCGCGCCGAGCGGCGCGAACGGGCGGCGGAGGCGCTCAACCGGGTCGGGCTGGAGGACCGGGCGGGCTTCCGCCCGAGCAAGCTCTCCGGCGGGCAGCGCCAGCGCGTGGCGATCGCCCGCGCCCTGGTCGGCCGCCCGGCGATCGTGCTCGCCGACGAGCCGACCGGGAACCTCGACAGCGGGACGGGCGCGTCGATCATCGAGCTGCTGCACGAGCTCAACGCCGACGGGGCGACGATCCTGGTGATCACGCACGACGGCGGGCTGGCCGCCCGCATGCCCCGCCAGCTGCACGTCCTCGATGGGCGGATCGTCACCGACAGCGGAGCGCGTTCGATGGAGGGCGTATGAGGCTGTCCGACCAGCTGCGCGTGGCCGGCATCGGAATCCGGGCCCGCCGCCTGCGGGCCGCCCTGTCCGCGCTCGGGATAGCGATCGGCACCGCGGCGATCGTCGCGGTGCTCGGTTTGTCCGCGTCTTCGCAGGCCGGGCTCCTGGCGCAGATCGACCAGCTCGGCACGAACCTGCTGACCGCGAACACCGGCCAGTCGGTCACCGGAGGGACGGCGCAACTCCCGGTCGCCGCGCCGCAGCGGATCTCGCACCTCCCCGACGTCGAGCAGGTGGCGCACGCCGGTGCCCTGGAGAACGCGAACGTGTACCGCAGCCCGCTGATCCCGGCGATCAACACCAACTCCCTGGCGGTACGGGCCGCCAGCCTCAACCTCCCCGAAGTGATCGGGACCGGTGTGGCGCAGGGCCGCTGGCTGAACACGGCGACCGAGCGCCAGCCGGTCACGGTGCTCGGCGCGCTCGCGGCGCAGCGCCTCGGCATCGACCGCGTCTATCCGGGCGAGCGGATCTGGCTGAAGAACCAGTGGTTCTACGTCGCCGGAATCCTGAAGCCCGCGACGCTGTCGACCGACATTGACACCAGTGCCCTGATCGGCTACCCGGCCGCGGAGCGCTACCTCAGCTACGCGACCGTCGACCGGGGCAAGGCGGTGGCCGGACCGCCGACCACGGTGTACGCGCGGGCCCGGATGGACAAGGTGGACGCGGTGCAGGGCGTGCTCGCGCAGACCGCGAACCCCGAGTCGCCCGGCGACGTCGACGTCAGCCAGCCGTCCGACGCGCTCACCGCGCGGGCCGCCGCGGAGGGCGCGTTCAACAGCCTGTTCCTCGGGCTCGGCGTGGTCGCGCTGATCGTGGGCGCGGTCGGGGTCGCGAATATCATGATCATCTCGGTGCTGGAGCGTCGATCGGAGATCGGGCTGCGGCGGGCGCTCGGTGCGACCCGGGGGCACATCCGCACCCAGTTCCTGTCCGAGGCGGTCATGCTCGCGTTGCTCGGCGGGGTCGCCGGCGTCGCGGCCGGCGCGCTGACCACCGCGGTCTACGCGAACGCGAAGGGCTGGGCGGTGGTCATCCCCGTCCAGGCGTGGGCCGGCGGGATCGGCGCCGCGATCCTGATCGGTGCGATCGCCGGCCTGCTGCCGGCCCTGCGGGCCGCCCGCCTCTCCCCGACCGAGGCGCTGCGCACGCTGTGAGCGCCGGCCACAGGTGCATAGGAAACCCCTATAGCGTCTGCTGACATTTCGTCTTTGCTTATGGTTCTTTTCCGGCCGTACCGTGAAACGGCTCGACGATCGCGCACTTCTCATGTCGAGCGAACGAACACGGAATCGAGAGGACCACTGGCATGACTACGACCGGAAACGGATCGGGAACGCAAGAACTCGCGGGAAAGCGGGCTTTGGTCACGGGTGGTTCCCGCGGAATCGGAGCGGCCGTCGTCCGCGCGCTCCTGGACGCGGGCGCCGAGGTGTTCACGACCGCGAGGTCGGCGACGGGCACCGTGCCGGAGGGGGTCGCCTTCGTGCAGGCCGACGTGCGGACGAGGGCCGGAGCGGAGGCGATCGCCGCGGCCGCGCAGGAGACGCTTGGCGGGGTGGACGTCCTGGTCCACAACGCGGGTGGCGCGGGACCGTACCCGGGCGCCTCCGCCATCCCCGACGAGGTGTGGCAGGACGCGCTGGAGTTGAACTTCCTGGCGTCGGTGCGGCTGGACGCGCTGCTCACACCGGGAATGCGGGAACGGCGTTCGGGGGCGATCGTGCACGTCTCCTCCGCCGCAGTCCTCACCCCGATGGGCCAGTTCCTCCACTACACGGCGGCGAAGGCGGCGCTGGAGAACTACAGCCGAGGGCTGGCCTCGGAGCTGGCCCCGTCCGGAATCCGGGTCAACACCGTGAGTCCCGGCAGGACCGCCACCCCCGGCGGCGAGGCGACGCGGGAGCAGTGGGCGGCCCTGGCCGCGGCACCGGGCGAGGTCAACGCCGACGACACCGCGCCCCTGGGACGCGATGGCCGGCCCGACGACATCGCCGACGCGGTGCTGTTCCTCGTGTCCGAGCGGGCGAGCTGGCTGACCGGAAGGAATCTCATCGTGGACGGCGGCGAATTCCCCATGGGGTGAAGCCTTCCGCTATTCCGGAACGCCGGTTTCGGCCGTCAGGACGCCGGTGAAAAGGAAACGGATTCCGACCATTTCTCCTGGCGCAGGAGATCGAGCAGGGCCGTTTCCGCCGGGCCGGCGCCTTCCCGGACCACGGCGATGACGGGCTGCGAGACGGCCGGAAACACCGGACGAACGAGGTGCTCGTAACCGTGGGGCACCGCCGAGGCCGGAACGAGCGTCACGCCCAGCCCGTGGGCGGCCCAGCGCACGGCCGTCGCCGTCTGGGACACGCGGGCGACGGTGGCCGGGGCCAGATCGTTGTCCCTCAGCACGTTCAGCAGCACGCCATCGAGCGCGCTGTCGCGGTCGAACCGCACCCACGGCTCCCCCTGCAGTTCGCGCAGCTCGACCCGGTCCGCGGCGAGCTGCCGGTGCCCGGCGCCCAGCACCACGACGAACTCCTCGTCGCCGAGGTGGTGGGCGTCGGCGGGGCTCCGCTCGCACGCCGCCATCAGGGCCAGGTCCAGGACGCCCCGGCGGCACAGCCGCTCCAGCTCGGCGGAGCTCGGCTCCTCGAAGACGGAGACCTCCAGCCGCGCGAAGCGCCGGCGCAGCACACCCAGCGCACCCGGCAGCTGCCGCGTCCCGAAGCCCATCTGCGCCGCGACCACCAGCTCGCCCACCAGCTCGTCGGCACCGGCCCGCGCCGTCGCCCTCGCCCGCCGCGCCGCGTTCACCGCGACCTCCGCCTCCCGCAGGAACGCGCGGCCGACCACGGTGGGCACCAGCCCGGTCGGCGTGCGGGCGAACAGCTGCACGCCGAGTTCCCGCTCCAGGCCGCGGATCTGCTGGGACACCGACGGTTGAGCGACGCGCAGTAGTTCCGCCGCCGCCGTCACCGAACCCTCCTCGGCAACGGCCAGCGCGTACTCGTACTGACGAAGGCTCATCGGCTCCCGCCCCCTCCCCGCGGTGGCCGGCAACCCACGCCGCCGCCATCGTTGTAATGACGATTACAGCACGCGAGCCGACGCGTTATTCCAGGCCAAGCTCGCGATCACCGGCACCACGACGCCCAGGCGGTGGCGGCGGCGAAGCCCCCAAGGCCAGGGCGAGGTCCGTGAGGCCGGTTCCTACGCCGTGTTCTCGTGGACGGTGACCGCCAGTTCGACGGTCGAGTAGATCGGCAGGAACCGGGTGAAGCCGGTGGTGCGCAGCACCTCGCGGATCCGCAGGTTCACGGCGGTCAGCGCGAGCGTGCCGGCGCCGCGACCGGGCTCGGACCCGCCGGGGTCGGTGCGGTCGTCCGCGCTCAGCAGCCGGTGGATGCCCGCCAGCACGCTGAGCCCGCTGGAGTCGATGAACGCGACGCCGGCGAAGTCCAGCACCAGGTGGTGGGCGCCGCGCCCGAGCAGGGAGGCCAGATGGTCCCGCAACTGCGGGGCGGTATAGACGTCCACTTCCCCGATCACCGTCACGATGGCCAGATCCGTGTGCACCGGATCGAATCTGCTCTCGACGGTCAGGCCCATGACGGATGGCGGCCGGGGGTTCATCCGGCGGTCATGGCCGACAGGCCGGCGGCGTGACGGTCGGTCTCTCCGGAGGCGTGGACGATCACGACTCCATCGTGAATCGCGGTCATCACCATCGTGCCACCTCCGCGTCCAGGGATCACCGGCATACCCGCACAAAGCCCGATCATTCAATTCTCTCGTTTCGGACCGGGTTGACGGAAAGACCGAAATGACGGGCGGGTGGAAACGGGGATGATTTCCGTGGTACGGCGGCCGGCGTCAGGTGTGCGACGAATCGCGGAGACGCCGCCACCAATGCCATGGCTCGGTGCCTTCCATCATGCCGGTCATCACACCGGTGACGGTGGCGGCGGCCTTGGCGCGGGCGCGGGCGGTGCGGCGCTTGGCGAGCCACGCCCCGGCGACCAGCGGCGTGCCGGTGAGCGCGTAGACGCCCAGCAGGCCCAGCCCTTCCCCCCAGGTGCCCTGCAGCAGGTACGCCAGCCCGAACACGGCGCACCCGATCGAGGTCAGGGTCAGCCCGCACACCAGCGTGCCCGCGGCCGCGACACCTGCGCCGACGGCCACCACGCGGGTCCCCGACCACGCCACCGCCCGTACCCGCGCGACGCCGGCGGTCACCGCCGTGCCCGGCGGGGCGGCGCCGGCGGCGGGCCCCGTCTCGTGCCGCCGGTTCGCGCCTTGCCCATGGTCGTCGGTCGCCGTTCCCGGTCGCGCCGGCACTGCCGCCACCAACCTCTCATCTCGCCTCGTACTTGCGCGGTGACTGAAAGTCATAAGCGTTCCACGCTGCCAGATCATCTGGTGAGCGGTCCGGACCGGGCGATTACCGGCGTGTCGCGTCCACGCCTCCCCGGCCCGCGATAGGCGCATTGCGGTGGACACCGGCCGCGGCCGACAGTACCGTCACAATGTGTGCCGCCTCCGGCACATCATCCATGGCCCTCCCGAACTCGCTGCCATGCAAGATGCGGGAGGGCCATGGATATGGAGGCTTTCCGTCCCAGGTCAAGGATGATCTGCGACTCCGGCGGCAGTGGAAAGCCGTAGCCATTTCAACAAGAGGACATGCGGTCCTCCGAAGCCGGACGCGAACCGGTTGTATCGTGGCACGCTGCGAGCGCTTCAGCGGCGGTGAAACGCGCCGCAGTCCGACATTGTTTCGCCATCCGGCCGGACCACGGCCGCGGATGGACCAGCGGCGCAGCCGGCCTGCGCCCGAAGGCTCAGGGGGCCTGGTGGAACTCGCGCTGATGCTGTGCCTGCCCAGAGACGGCGAGACGGCACATGTGACGCGGGACGTGCTGGACGCCGCGCTCAAGGTCCTCGGATGCACGCCCGCCACGCGCTCCGACATCGCCTTGGCCCTCGGTGAGGCGTGCGCCAACGTCATCCAGCACGCCCACCCCGGCGACGAATACGAGGTCCGCATCCGCATCCTCGACCGCAGGTGCGTGATCGAGGTCGTCGACACCGGCCGCGGCTTCGACGCCCTCGCCCTGGAGAAGGCCGCCCAGAGCGCCCGGACCACCGCCGAGCACGGGCGCGGCCTGCAGATCATCAACGCCCTCGCCGACAACCTCCAGATCGCCAACCGGCGCGTCCAGGGCGCCATCGTCCGCTTCGAGATCCCGCTGAAGTGGGAGGCCGAGTCGGCGGGCAGCCACCTGATCACCGAAATCGACGCGCCGGTTTAGGCCCCCGACCGAACGCCGAGGCCGCCCAACGCGGATGCCCGCGACCATCTTTACCTTCCGTTGATACGGGTATGACGGCGAGGTAAGGAGCGTGATCCGATGGGGATGGTGGCCGATCGGCGGGCCGACAAAGCCGTGTTCAGCGTCGACAGCCGAGGCGAGTGGGCGCGGATCACCGTGACCGGCGAACTGGATCTCACCACGGCGCCGATGTTCAAGGACCATCTGGCGCAGGCGATGATCGGCCGCGTCCCGCCGCGGGTGCTGGTGGACGTCAGCAAGATGAGGTTCTGCGATTCCTCGGCCCTGAACGAATTCCTGCGGGCGCACAAGCGGATCAGTGCTCTGCGCGGACGGCTGGTCCTGCTGAGCCCCACCGACCGCTTCACCAGGATCCTGCGCACGATGGGCCTGGACCGCGTGTTCGAGATCAGCGAAAGCCCGGCCGCCGTGATCGCCTGACAGCCCCCACTACCGCCGTTACAGCTCGCCCGCTGATGCCGGGCGTCCCACCTGGCACGATCCTCGGCTCGTCGCACCCGCGTGGGCGATGAGGAGTTCGCTGACGCCGCAGAGGTTGACATGCCCGGACGCCACATACTTATAATCTGAGTTGTAGGTTTCCTCCTGATGGAGGGCAGGGTTCCCCGGGGATGGAGGCCCCGGGAGGTCTTCGGAGGTGAAGCGACGATGCTGCTGACGTCGATCGATCCGTTCGTGCAGGAGTTCGAGCGCCAGTTCGACCGGGCGGTCCGGCAGGCCGGGCTGAACGGCCGCGGCGAGGGCGCGGGCATGCCGATGGACGGGATCCGCCGCGCCGACGACGTCGTCCTGCGGTTCGACCTGCCCGGGGTGGACCCCGGCTCGATCGAGGTCACCGTCGACCGGGGCGTGCTGACGGTGACGGCCCGCCGCGAGGAGGAGTTCGGCGAGGGCGAGCGCGTCTTCGTCCGAGAGCGGACGATGGGCGCCTTCACCCGCCGGGTGTACCTGTCGGAGCACCTGGACGCCGACGCGATCGAGGCCGCCTACAACAACGGCGTCCTCGCGGTCCGCATCCCGGTCCTGGAGAAGGCGCGGCCGCGCAAGGTCGCCATCCAGCACGCCGGCGAGACGCCGCACGCGATCGGTAGCTGACCAGGGGCGTCGACGAGAGCCCGGACGGTCTGCCACCGGCGTTGCGCCCGTGGAACGAGCGGACGCCGGCGGCAGGCCGTCCGAGGGCTTGGGCGCCGCGACCGGCAGAGAGGAAACGGCAGCCGGTGAAACTTCCCATGGACGACGAGCACGCCGCCCTGTTCACCGTCGGCCAGGTCGCCGACATGCTGCAGGTGCAACAGGCGTTCCTGCGCCGCATCGACACCCAGCAGGTCGTCTCGCCGCAGCGCTCGGCCGGTGGCCAGCGCCGTTACAGCCGCTCGGAGATCGGCCGCATCCAGCAGGTCGTCACCATGATGGACGAGGGAATGACGCTCCCGGCGATCCGGCGGATCCTCGAGTTGCAGCACGAGCTCGCCGAGATCACCCGCGAACGCGACGAGCTCACCCGCCTGCTGGCCGCCCGGTCCCGTGCCGGGGCCCCTCCCGGCACCGCGGGCCGATAGTCCCCGGCTTCCCCGGATCAGTCGTCTCATAAGGGGTAGGACGTCCCTCGCCACCTTCCCCTTCACGTGCACGTCCGCTGCCTTGGCTGGCACAACGACCACAGGAGCACCCCCCATGCCGACCGCCGAAACGGCCCCCGAACCGCCCGCACCCGTCCGCGGACATCGACGGCGGACGCCGCCGACCAGTCGTGACCGCGACGCCGAAACGATCCGTGCGGTGCTGAGGAAGAACGGGCATCCGGAGTTCTCCCGCCCCGGCGACGGCTTCTACGTCGACGGCGGCTACGACGGCGCCCCGTTCCTGGTGTCCTGCGCGTGCCGGACGCGACCGCGGCGGCTCAGCCCCGCCGCCGAAGTCGCCTCCTACATCACCACGCTGACGGCGGCCGGGATGCACGTCGAACCCCAGACCGGCCCCGACGCCAGCCCTCTGGTGTTGCAGGTCCGCACCGGGATTCCCGGCCTCACCTGAGGGAGGCGGTCAGCCCCAGCGCCAGTTCGGCCGTCTCGGCCATCTCCTTGGACGCGAGGGCGTCGTCCCCGAGCAGGCGCCGCAGCGTCAGGCCCGCGAGACGCATCAGGCCTCCTTCGCGGAGTCGTCGCCGTCGACCAGTACGGCCGCGGTCTGGGTGAGGTGCCGGACGAGGACCTCGGCGGCGGTGTCGGCGTCGCGGGCCAGGGCCGTCTCCTCCAGGCGGCGGTGCTCGGCGATGCCGTCCCGGCCGGGGTTGCGGTACGTCGACCAGCGGCGGGCCAGCTCGCTGGCGGCCCACAGCCGGTCGAAGGTCTCCAGCAGGACGGGGTTGCCGCACCCTTCCAGCAGGGTGCGGTGGAAGACCCGGTGGGCTTCGGACCATTCCTCGCTGTAGTAGTCGCCCTCGTCCGGCACGTACGGCGGGGTGCGGGCCAGCCGGTGGTGGGCGGCGCGCACGCGGGCCTCCCAGGCGACGTCGCCGCGCTCGATGGACATCCGCAGCACGACCGGCTCGATCGTGCGCCGGGCCTCGGTGATCTCCTGCCAGCGGCGGTCGGAGAAGGCGGGGACGGCGAAGCCGCGGTTGGGCAGCCGGTCGGCGAGGCCCTCGCCGACCAGCCGGACCAGCGCCTCGCGGACCACGGCCAGGCTCACGCCGTGCGCCTTGGCGAGGTCGTGCGGTTTGAGGGCGTCGCCGGGGGCGTGCCGCCCGCGCATGATCGCCTCGCGCAGCCGCGCGTGGACCTGCTCGGAGAGCATCCGCTTGCCCGGCGGGGCGGCGGTGGGGTCTGTCTGCGTCATGGGATCAGCATAGACGATCCGACAGATAATCGATTATCTGTGTTACCGTCGATTTGTGGGCGGCGGACGGCACGGCGCATCGTCGGCCCGTCTCAGCCCCCTACCAGGACGAACTGAAAGGAACGACCGCGATGACCGCCAACGACCCCTTCGCCCGCCTCCCCGAGGCGGCCTCCTTCACCGTTGCCAGCACCACCGTCGCCGACGGCGCCGCCTGGGCGCCCGAGCAGTTCTCCTCGGGCGTCCCCGGCGGAAAGGACGTCTCCCCGCAGCTGTCCTGGAGCGGCGCCCCGGAGGGCACCAAGAGCTACGCCGTCACCGTCTACGACCCGGACGCCCCCACCGGGTCGGGGTTCTGGCACTGGGCGGTCGCCGACATCCCGGCCACCGTCACCGAGTTGCCCGAGGGTGCCGGCGACGACACGGGCTCGGGCCTGCCCGAGGGCGCCTTCCAGATGCCCAACGACGCCCGCCTTGCCCGCTTCATCGGCGCCGCCCCGCCGGCCGGGCACGGTCCGCACCGCTACTTCGTCGTGGTGCACGCCCTCGACGTCGACTCCATCGGCGTCCCGGCCGACGCCACGCCGGCCTACCTCGGCTTCACCATGGCCGGGCACATCCTCGGCCGCGCCGTCCTCACCGCCACCGCCGAGACCCCCGCCTGACGAGCGCCCTGCCCGGCGAAAGGCGAAGGCCCTCGACCGCGGTCGAGGGCCTTCGGGGCGTGCGGGGTCAGGGCTTGGTCGGAGTGAGGTTGAGCATCGGCTTGCCGACGAACAGCGCCGTGCGGCCGAGCATCCCGTTGATGACGCCGGCCGCGGACGTGTACCAGGCGACCAGGGCGGTGATCACCCCGACGATGCCGCCGACCTTGATCGTCGTCTCGTTCGTGGAGAACTCGCCGATGAACAGGACGATCTCGGTGATCTCCAGGGTCAGGAAGACGGCGAACACGGCGAGGTTGACCTGCGTGCTCCACAGCAGCATGTACGTGTTGAAGATCGCGAAGGCCAGCAGGATCCAGCCGAGGTCGTTGTGGACCTGGTCGGGCGCGGTCGCCTTCGGGGAGACGAGCAGGATGTAGAGGCCGAGGCCGATCCAGAAGCCGCCGTACGTGGAGAAGGCGGTCGAGCCGAACACGTTGCGGTTGCGGAACTCCCACATCCCGGCCAGGAGCTGGACGAGGCCGCCGTAGCCGAGCGCGTAGCCGAGCCAGGCGTCGGTGCCGTCCGTCCAGCCGGCGTTCTTGGCGGAGAGCAGGAAGGTGGTGAGGGCGAACGCGGCGAGCCCGAGCGGGGCGGGGTCCGCGATCGCGGGCGGGGTTTGAGGAGTGGACTCTTGCTCGACATAGGTCATGGTGCCTCCTCGCTGGAGTCCCCACGTCGCGGCTTGCTCGGGAGCAGGCGGGGATGGACGAGGGAACGCGGGAACAGACGTTCGGAAAGGCCGCACCGGCGGGACAGGGACTCGCCTTGCCGCATGCTGGTCCGACCTCACCGTCATGCCGTGCATCTGGCGCGAGGTTGGACGCGCGTCAGATGCGCCCAGTAACTGCGGAGACCCGCAGTGTCGCCGGCCTCGAAGCGATCATAACTCCGCATGTGTCTCAGGTCACTGTCCTGTTTCACGTCACTTCACCAAAGAATCGCCAGAAGATGACGGACGTCCGCCGCCCGATGCGGCGTTCGGGCGGCGATGCGCTGAACAACGCGGAACATCGGTGGTCGCGGCGGTTCGGGGGTTGTTGCCTGCTTCCCAAGGATTTCGGCGAAGGGACGGCGGGATGAGCGTGTTCGGTGTCGACTACGCGTGGGGACGCCCGGGTGCGTCCGCGCTGGGCAAGGCGGGGGCGAAGTTCGTCTGCCGGTACCTCTCGCACGACACGACCGGCAAGAACCTGACGGCCGCCGAGGCGCGGGAGCTGTCGGCAGCCGGCCTGTGGCTCGTCGTCGTGTGGGAGAGCACCGCGTCGCGGGCGCTGTCGGGACGGGACGGCGGCGCCGTGGACGCGCGGGACGCCGCGTCCCAGGCGAAGGCCTGCGGGATGCCCGCGGACCGGCCGATCTACTTCGCGGTCGACTTCGACGCCACGCCGGAGCAGCAGGCGGCGATCAACGCGTATGCGGACGGCGCGGCGTCCGTGCTGGGGCGCGGGCGGGTCGGCCTGTACGGCGGGTACTGGCCGGTCAAGCGGGCTTTCGACGCGAAGAAAATTACGTTCGGGTGGCAGACGTACGCGTGGTCGGGCGGCAACTGGGACTCCCGCGCGCAGCTCCAGCAGTACTCGAACGACCACCGGATCAACGGGGTGGGGGTCGACTACGACCGGGCCGTCCACGACGACTACGGGCAGTGGAAGGCGGGCGGCGTGTCCGCGCCGCACGCCCCGGCGTGGCCCGGGCGGTACATCACGCAGCCGCCCGTCATGCGCGGCGACGACGTGCGGACGTGGCAGGCGCGGATGCGGGCCCGGGGATGGTCCATCACGGCGGACGGCGCGTACGGCCCGTCGTCGGAGGCGGTGTGCCGGGCGTTCCAGGGTGAGAAGGGGCTCGGCGTGGACGGGATCGTCGGCCCGGCGACATGGAAGGCCGCCTGGGACGCGCCGGTCACCTGACGGGCGGGGCCGGTCACGCCGCGGGCGCGGGCGGCCCCGTCACGGGCGGGGCCGGTCCCGTCGCGGGCGCGGGCGGTTCCGGGAGGGTGATCCGGACGGTCGTGCCGGCGGACGGCCGGGAGCGCAGTTCGGCGCGCCCGCCGTGGGCCGCGGCGATCGCGGCGACGATCGGCAGGCCCAGGCCGGTGCCGGTGCTGCCGTGCTCGGCGCGGTGGAACCGTTCGAACGCGCGGGCCGCGTCCTCGGGCGCCATGCCCGGGCCCTCGTCGGCGACCTCGATGACGCCGGGCGCGAGCCGGATGGTCGCGGGCGTCCCCGGCGGGGTGTGGGCGGCGACGTTGGCCAGCAGGTTCGCGAAGACCTGCCGGATGCGCGCCTCGTCGACGTCCGCGACCAGCGAATCGGGCGCGTCCAGCCGGACGGGGTGCTCGGGGGCGGCGGCGGTCGCGTCCGCCATCGCGTCCCTGGCCAGCGCGACGAGGTCGGTCGGGGCCGGCTGGACGGACGCCTCGCGGTCCAGCCGGGCGAGTTCGAGGAGGTCGGTGACCAGCCGGTTCATCCGGCCGGCCTCGTCCTCGATGCGGCGCATCGCGTCGGGCAGCTCGTCCGGGCCGAGGGCGCCGTGCCGGTACAGCTCGGCGTAGCCCTGGATGGTCGTCAGCGGGGTGCGCAGCTCGTGCGAGGCGTCGGCGGCGAACGCGCGGACGCGGGCCTCCGAGCGGCTGCGCGCCCAGAACGCCTGCTCGATGCGGTCCAGCATCACGTTGACGGCGGTGGCGAGCCGGGCGGTCTCGGTGCGGTGGCCGGGGCCGGGCATGCGGGCGCGCAGGTCGCCGCCCGCGGTGATCGCCTGCGCGGTGGCGGCCATCCGGTCCAGCGGCCGCAGCCCGCGGTGGATCAGCCACCGGCCGAGCAGGGTCAGCAGGGCGAGCAGCAGCGCGGCTGTGGCGACCTCGGTGAGGACCAGGTTGCGGACCGCGGAGTGGATCTCGTCCAGCGGGGACGCGACGACGACGGTGCCGTTGCCCCAGGGCCGCGCCACGGCCCGCAGGCCGGGCATGGAGAACGGTTCGAGCGACCGCGCGCGGGCGGCGAGGTCGTCCGGGCCGAGGCGGCGGACCTGGGCGACGGCCCGGTCCGGTGGCGGCGCGTCCCCGCTGAGCACCCGCACCCGCCCGGCCTTGCCGACGGCCAGGACGACGAACCGGGCCGGCGCCACGCCCTGCTCCGGCAGGCCGGGCCGGACGAGCCGGGCGACCGCCCGGTCGCGGGTCGCCTGGAGCTGCCCGTCCACCCGGTGCATCAGGTAGCCGTGCAGGACGAGCGCGCTGACCAGCCCCATCACGGTCAGCCCGGCAACGGTGACGGCGAGCAGGCCGGCCAGCAGCCGGGCGTTGAGCGTCATGGCCGCAGCGCGTACCCCACCCCGCGCTGGGTGTGGATGAGCGGCGTGCCCAGCGGGTCGAGCTTGCGCCGCAGGTAGCTGATGTAGGTCTCGACGACCTGCGGGTTGCCGTGGTCCCAGCCCCACACGCTCTCCAGGAGCTGGGCGCGCGACAGCACCATGCCGGCGTTGCGCATCAGGTGCGCCAGCAGCCGGAACTCCGTCGGCGACAGCTCGACCTCGACGCCGCCGCGCCGGACCGTCCACTGGCCCTCGTCCAGCTCCAGGTCGGCGACCCGCAGCACGGACCCGGTCGGTGGCGCGGTCCGGCGCAGCACCGCCCGGACACGGGCGATCAGCGCCTCGATCGAGAACGGCTTGGTGACGTAGTCGTCGCCGCCGAGCGTGAGCCCGGTGACGGTGTCGGACGGGGTGTCCCGCGCGGTCAGGAAGATCACCGGGACCTGGTCGCCGCCGGCGCGCAGCCGCCGGCACACCTCGAACCCGTCGAGGTCGGGGAGCATGACGTCGAGCAGGACCAGGTCGGGCCGCTCGTCGGCGGCGGCGCGCAGCGCCTGCCCGCCGAACGCCGCCGTCACCGTGGTGAAGCCGTGGAAGCGCAGCGCGACCTCGATGAGGTCGCGGATGTTGGCCTCGTCGTCCACGACGAGCACCCGCCGGTTCTCGCTCATCCGCTCCCGTTACCAGCCTCCGGCCGGGTTTCGGCCCGGCCACCGTCCTGCCCCGAAACTACCCGGCGCCGCCACCGGAGCCGCCCTGAGCGGCCCGGGTCAGTGCTTCTTCGGTTCGCGGACGAGCTTGGCGGTGCGCGTGTCGCCCGTGCGTTCGCCGAGGACGAAGACCTGGGCGCCGTTGGCGAGCGAGGACAGCGCCGACTTGGCCCCGTCCTTGCGGACGCGGGTGCTGGAGTTCGTCGTCCAGGTCCAGGAGGCGCCGTCGGCGCTGCGGACGGTGAGGGTCGTCCCGGAGATGCCGGTGATCTTGCCGCGCTGCCAGTCGGCGAGGTGGAAGCCGTCCTTGCGGCGGACGGTCGCCTCGCCGTGCACGCCGCGGGCCCGGCGGAGCGCGGCCATCCGCTTGCCGTGGCCGGGGTGCGCCTTCGGCGACGCGGTCGTGGTGGAGGAGGGGGAGGGGGACGGGGAGGAGTTCGCGGCGGCGGGGACGGCCAGGTACAGGCCCAGGCCGAGCAGCCCGGCGGCGCCCGCCCCGGCGGCGATGGTCTTCCTGTTGGTTCGCATGATGGCCATCGAACCGGGAGCGGCTGGTAGGAGTCCACGCGGAATCCTGGGAGAACCCTGAGAGTCCGCTGCGAGGTTCCGGACCGGTCAGCGGAAGGTGCGCAGCTCAGCGGAAGGTGCGCAGCCCCTTGAGCATCGCCGACATCAGATGGACGGCCTGGTCGCGGGCGCGCGGAGGGTCGTCGGCGTCGGCGACGGAGAGCGCGAGTTCGGTGAGGGAGCCGTAGAGGGCGGCGGCCGTGAGGCGCGGCGGATGGGCGGGCGCGGCGCCGAGGAGGGCGGTGAGGCCGTCCTCCAGGAGGGTGCCGAGGTGGCGCTGGTCGAGCTCGCGCCAGCGCTGCCAGCCGAGCGCTATGGGGCCCTGGAGCAGGACGATCTGCCGGTGGGCCGGTTCGGAGCAGATCTCGAGGAAGGCCCGGATCCCCTCGACGCCCCGCCGCCACGGGTCGTCGCCCGCCCCGCCGATCGCGGCGGCGACGCGGGCCGCGGCCCGGTCCTCGGCCTCTTCGAAGACGGCCTCGAACAGGCCCTGCTTGCCGGCGAAGTGGTGGTAGAGGGCGCCGCGGGTGAGGCCGGCGGCGCGGACGACCTCCTCGGCGGACACGTCGGCGAAGCCGCGCTCGGTGAAGTGCCGGCGGCCGGCCTCCAGCAGGGCGGCGCGGGTGCTCTCGACGTACTGCTCGCGCCGGCTCCTGACATGCTCCATGCGGCATGTATAACACATACACGCCGTATGCAGGATCCTGACCGTATGGCCGCTTACCGGGGCATTCGCGTCAGTCGGTCTCCGCGAGGGTCTCCAGGACCTGCTCGCCGTACTTGGCCAGCTTGTTCTCGCCGACGCCGTTCACCCGGCCCAGCTCGGCGAGGGACGACGGCAGGGCCGTCGCGATCTCGCGGAGCGTCGCGTCATGGAAGATCACGTAGGCGGGGACGCCCTGCTCCTTGGCGGTGGCGGCGCGCCAGGCGCGCAGCCGCTCGAAGACCGGCGCGGCCTCGGCCGGCAGCTCGACGGGCGCCTTGCGGTCCTTGGCGGCCTTCGCCGCCTTCGTCGCGGTCCGCTCGGGTTCGCGGCGCATCAGCACCTTGTGCTGCCCGCGCAGGACCTCGGCGCTCGACTCGGTCAGCACGAGGGTGCCGTGGGTGCTCTCCACCGCGACGAGCCCCTGGGCCAGCAGCTGCCGGACGACGCCGCGCCACTCCGCCTCGCGCAGCTCGGTGCCGATGCCGAACGACTTCAGCCCGTCGTGGTCGAACTGGATGACCTTGGCGTTCTTCTTGCCGAGCAGGATGTCGACGATGTGCCCGGCGCCGAACTTCTGCCGCCGCTCCCGCTCCAGCCGGACGATCACCGACAGCACCTTCTGCGCCGGGACCGTCGCGTCCCACGTCTCCGGCGGGGACAGGCACGTGTCGCAGTTGCCGCACGGCTCGCCGGACTGCCCGAAGTAGTTCAGCAGCTGGACGCGGCGGCACTCCACGGTCTCGCAGAGCGCGAGCATGGCGTCCAGGTGCAGGGCCTGGCGGCGGCGGAACGCGGCGTCGCCCTCGCCGGAGTCGATCATCTTGCGGAGGTTGACGACGTCCTGCAGCCCGTAGGCGAGCCAGGCGGTGGACGGCAGGCCGTCGCGCCCTGCGCGGCCCGTCTCCTGGTAGTAGCCCTCCACGGACTTGGGCAGGTCGAGGTGCGCGACGAAGCGGACGTCCGGCTTGTCGATCCCCATGCCGAACGCGATGGTCGCGACCATGACGAGGCCCTCCTCGCGGAGGAAGCGCGCCTGGTTCTCGGCGCGCGTCCGCGCGTCCAGGCCCGCGTGGTAGGGCAGCGCCTCGATGCCGTTCTCGGTGAGGAACGCGGCGTGCTTCTCCACCGAGTTGCGCGACAGGCAGTAGACGATGCCCGCGTCGCCCTGGTGCTCGGTCTTGAGGAGGTGGAGGAGCTGGCGCTTGGCGTCGGTCTTCGGCTCGATCCGGTACTGGATGTTCGGGCGGTCGAAGCTCGCGACGAAGTGGCGGGCGTCCTCCAGCTGGAGCCGGGACGCGATCTCGGAGCGGGTGGCCTGCGTCGCGGTCGCGGTGAGGGCGATGCGCGGGACGTCCGGCCAGCGCTCGTGCAGGCCGGACAGCATCAGGTAGTCGGGCCGGAAGTCGTGGCCCCACTGCGACACGCAGTGCGCCTCGTCGATCGCGAACAGCGCGACGTCGCCCCGGTCGAGCAGCTCGACGGCCGCCGGGACGCGCAGCCGCTCCGGCGCGAGGTAGAGCAGGTCGAGCTCGCCCGCGAGGAACTGGGCCTCCACGACGCGGCGCTCGTCGAGGTCCTGCGTGGAGTTGAGGAAGCCCGCCCGGACGCCGAGCGCCCGCAGCGCGTCCACCTGGTCCTGCATGAGGGCGATCAGCGGCGAGATCACGACGCCGGTGCCCTTCCGGACCAGCGCGGGGATCTGGTAGCACAGCGACTTCCCGCCGCCTGTCGGCATCAGGACCAGGGCGTCCCCGCCGGCGACCACATGCTCGATGATCTCCCGCTGCCCGTCCCGGAACGCGTCGTAGCCGAACACGCGCTGCAGCGTGCCGAGCGTCTCCGGGTTGTCGAGGAAGTCGGGGGAAGCCATCGGGCCATACTACGAGCGGCCACCGACAGCCGTCCCCGGGACGGATCAGAGGCCGCCGAGCAGTTCGGGGGTCAGCTCGTCCAGGTCCTTCGCGACGTGCGCGGCGAGCGCCAGCGCGTCGTCCGAGGGCGGGTGCGCCTCGCGCGGGATCGCGACCACCGTCATCCCGGCCGCGTGCGCGGACCGCAGGCCGTTGCTGGAGTCCTCGATCGCGACGCAGTCCTCGGCGCGCACCTCCAGCTGCGCGGCCACGGTGAGGTAGCCGTCGGGCGCGGGCTTGCCGGCGTCGACCTCCTCGGTGGACACGGTCGCGCGGAACAGCCCCTCCACCCCGAGCCGGCCGAGCACCAGGTCGATGAGGGCGCGCGGGGACGAGCTGGCCAGGCCGAGCGGGCGGTGGGCGGCGAGCCGGCGGACGGCGTCCTCGGCGCCCGGCAGCAGCGGCGGCCCGCCCTGGTACCGCTCGGACATCTGGTCGATCACCGTGTAGGCGACCTCCTCGGCCGTCACCCCGTCGACGAGGTCGGTCGCGATATAGGCGGCCCATTCCACGGTGCTCATGCCCATGAGCCGCTGCTGGGTGTCGGGCAGCCAGCGTCCGCCGCGGGACGCGACGTAGCCGCGCCGCACCTCCTCCCACACCGGTTCGGAGTCGATGAGCACGCCGTCCAGGTCGAAAACGATGGCCTCCAAAGGCATGGACCCTCCCGGAAATCGGCGCCACCTACGGCAACGATCATTACCCAGCGCGCTCGGCGGGCAATCCGGCGCCGCCAAACGGACTAATAGCCACTGACCTGGATTTATCCGGCGAACTCGACATGATCGGCTGCCGGTCTGGCATGGTGGTGGATCTCCGCCCCCCTCCGGAGTCACCGCAGAGGAGATCTGCACATGGCGTTCATCGGACTGCTCCTGCTCGCCGCGGCCGCCATCGTCGCCGCCGGCGTCGTGCTCGACAACACCGACCCCTCGCACATCACCGCCTTCGGCCAGGCGATCCCCGGCATCCACAACGAATGGCAGGTCTTCCTCGCCGGCGCGGCCGTCGCCGTCGTGCTCGTCGTCGGCCTGATGCTCACCTTCGTGGGCGCCGGACGGCTCCTGCGCGCCCGCCGCGACCTGCGCTACCTGCGCGAGGAGCACGAGGAGTCGCTCACCACCCTGGAGATGGAGAAGCGCCGCCTCCAGCAGGAACTCGCCCGCGCCCGGCAGAACGGCCCCGCGGCGGGACGGCCCTCGTCCGGCCCCACGCCCGCGCCGGCCGCGCCCCCGCTTCCCCGCCAGCCGGCCGGCGCGCCGTCCGGACCCGCTGCGCCGGCCCCGGCCGCGCAGGCGACCCGCGTCGGACCGCGGTCGCAGGTCTCCGCCCGGTCCCCGTTCTTCGACCGCAACGACTGACGGCGGGCCGGTCGTCCCGCGGGAGGCCGCCCGGTCGTTCCGGATGATGAGCGAGATGTCCGGCGAATCGCCGCGCAGAGGGATGGTTTTCGCGATCTCCCCCACCATCATCGTGGTGTGCGCATCCTTCTCAAGGTCGTCATCACCGCGGTCGCCCTCTGGGCCGCCACCGCGCTGATCGACGGCATCACGCTCACCGGCCGGGACACCGCCCACCGGGCGCTCACGCTGCTCTGCGTGGCGGTCATCTTCGGCCTGGTCAACGCCCTCATCAAGCCGATCGTGAAGACGCTCGGCTGCGCCTTCTACATCCTCACCCTCGGCCTGATCGGGCTCGTGGTGAACGGCCTGCTGCTCTGGCTGACCAGCGCCGTCGCCGACCGCCTCGACCTGCCCTTCCACGTCAGCGGCTTCTGGCCCGCCTTCTGGGGCGCGATCGTCGTCGGCATCGTCGGCTGGATCCTGCACCTCCTCATCCCGGGAGACGACGACGATGACGATGACTGACCGGCGCCTGGAGCGGAGCGCCAGCGGAGTGGAAGGCGACGGTCAGTCGCTCTTGCCGGGGGGCGTGGGGGGTCGTCCCCTCACAGGGGCACTGACCTAGAGGCCGTCCGCTAGCAGGTGGGGCGCGGCGACGGCGGAACGCTCGTACGTCCCGCGCCCCTCGCCCTCCGGCGCCTCGACGGGAGGCGGGCCGACCAGGAACCAGCGGCTCGTCCGGACGGCGCCGACGAGGAACTCCGCGTCCGCGAGCCCGCCCACCGCGACCAGCGCGTCGAACCGCTCGTCTCCCAGCGCGGCGCCCACGCCGAGCGGCGTCCCGACGACCAGATCGGCGGTCGGCAGCAGCGCGACGCCGTCGGCCTCGCCGCCCTCCAAAAGCCCGCCCAGCTCCTCGATGCGCGCCATAGCGAGCCGCTGATGCCGCGCGATGGCGTCCGGGTCGCCCGCCGGGTCCGCGCCGCAGATCTCCCGGACGTTCTCGCGCGACCGCGCCTCGGCCTCCGCCGCCGACTCCAACTCCGCGGCATGGGCGGCGATCTCCCGCTCACCGTCCGCGGTCCGCCGCTCCAGCGCCGCCCGCGCCTCGGCCTCCCGCGCCGTCGCCGCCTCCGCGTCCGACCGGGCCCGCTCCGCAGCCGCCAGCGCCTCCTGCCGGGCCGCCACGGCGGCCTCCACCCGCTCCTCGATCACCCGCGCGGCCTGCTGCGCGGCGCGCGCCTCCAGCCCCGCCTGCGTGGCGCGGTCCACCGACTCCGCGGCCCGCTGGGCCTGCTCCCGGTGCTCCGCGCCCGCCGTCTCCCGCTCCGTCGCCAGCCACGCCAGCTCCGTCGTCAGCCGCTCCTGCGCTTCCCGCGCCGTCGCGAGCCGCGCCCCGCCTTCCGACACGAACCCGGCGAGCCCCTGCCGGTGCGCCTCCGCGCGCTCCGCCGCGTCCTTGGCCTCCTGCGCGCGCTTGGCCGCCTCGTCCGCGTCCCGCGTCCGCGCCCGCACCTCCGCCCGGACGCTCTTGAAGTCCGACGGCGGCGCCGCCACATGCAGCCGCTGCGCCAGCGACATCTTCCGCCGCACCGCCGCCAGCGCCGACTCCGCCGAGACCAGCCGGTAGTAGGACGCATGGCCCTCCGCCGAGGCGTCCGCGTCCACAGCGGCCAGCCTGTCCGCCTCCTCCGCCGCCGCCGGCAACGCCTCCTGCGCCCGCGCCAGCTCGTCCTTCAGCGACGCCTCCACCTGCTGCGCGCCCTGCAACTCGTGCTGCGCGTTGCGGGCCCGCTCGTCCAGCTGCGCGCACCGCGCGTACGCCTCGTCCGCGACCCGCGTCAGCTCGCTCGCCTCGGCGCCCGCCGCGTCCGCGATGGCCTGCAGCCTTTCGGCCTCAGCCCGCGGGCCCGCGAGCTCGGCCTCCGCCTCCTGCTGCACCGCGACGAGCCGCTCCGCCTCGGCCTCCGCCTCGACGGCCCCCTGCTCCGCGCCGCGCGCCGCGTCCTGCGCCGCCTCGATGGCCTGCGCCAGCCCGTGCAGCTCCGCGTCCAGCGCCTCCTTGCGCACGACCCCTTCCGCCTGGACCGCCGCCAACGTCTCCGCGTCCCGCGGCCACTGCTCAAGCCACATCAACCCGCGCCGCAGCAACCCGGCCTCCGCCCGCCACGACTGCGGCCAAGCCTCCCCGACCGGCCGCAACACCGCCCCGCGAACCCACGTCTCGGGCTGCGCGACGTCCAGCCCCGCCCGTCCGGCCAAGGCCTCGTGCCCGTCGGCATCGTCCTCGTCACCATCAGGCAGCGGCGTCGTACTACCTCCGGGCCCCGCCTCAGCCCGCATACCGTCCCCGCCCGCTGACGCGTCCATGGGTACGCCTGGCGCCACGTCCGCCGGCTCGCCGGACAGCCCCTCGGGCCGCGTCACATCAACCGCGCCCCCGGCCTGCGCCTCGTCCAGACCCGCCGGAGCACTCAGAGGCGCATCGGGCTGATCGCCCGGCAGGACGGGCAGCGGCTGGGCGAGTGTCGTGTCGGTCGCGCCAGCTCCGGACGGCGGCTCGGCCATGTCCGAGGGCGGGCCGGGTGGTGTCGCGTCGGGCTGGTCGCTCGGCAGGCTGGGCAGCGGCTGGGCGAGCGTCGTGTCGGTCGCGCCTGCTGGGGACGGTGGTTCGGGTTGCGTCTGTGCCACGTGCGGGGGCGGGCTGGCGCTCGCCTCGTGTGGTGTTGCGCCAGGCGCCTCGGCTGCGGGGGCTTGTAGTGGCTCGACGCGGGTCGCGTCTGCTGGGCTTCCTTGTGGTGTTGCGGCGTGGACGTCCGCATTGGGCTGGGCGGGCAGTGGCTCGGCTCGCGTCGCGTCGGGGGCGGCGCCTGTGCCCGGGTCGGGGAGGCCTGTCACGGGTTTGAACTCGATCGTGCCGTGGGAGCCGAAGTCCTCCCTGAACTGCACCGCCGGTTGGTCGGTCTCCGGTTCGGGCCCGGCCGGCGGCTGGTCCTGGACGACCGGCTGCACGGCCGGTGCGTCTTCGGGGATGGTCGGCAGGCTCAGTGTCTCGTCGGGTTCGGCCGGTGGGGCGAGGGGGTGGGTTTCGGCGAGGAGGGGGAGGAGGTCCGGGTCGTCTTGGAGGGCCTCGAGGAGGGCGGCGGCCTGTTCGGGGGTGGAGGTCAGGAGCAGGGTGCGTTCGCCGGCGGCCTTGAGGGTCCTCAGGAGGGAGTGGACGGTCTCCGGGTCGTCCGCTGTCTGGACGAGGCGGACCGTGCCGGTCGCTTCGAGGGAGCCGGGGGCGACGAGGAGGCGGGCGAGGGTCTCCCAGTCGCCGGCGACGTGGCCGGCGCGGAGGGCGCGGAGCGCGGCGATCTGCGCGGACCAGCCGGGGCCGTCCTCGGTGAGCCGGGCTTGGAGCGCCTCGTACTGGCCGGTCAGCGGTCCGTAGACGCTCTCGACGAGTTCGCGGCCGCCCCAGGGGACCTGTTCCGTGCCGAGGGCCGGGGTCTCCTCGGCGGGCGTCTCCGTCAGCGGGATCGTCTCCAGGTCGGGGCGGGCGTCGAGGGCCGTCTCCGGCACGCCGTCCGGCTCGTTGGGTTCCGTTGAGTGCTTCACCGACGCCATCCCGTCCCAGTTCGACCCCGGGGCCGTATGTGTCCCCTTATGCCCGCGTCTAACGTCTCACATGGAAACGATCACCGGTGGTCCGCGAGGACGGCGTGATGATCTTCACCGGGGCCGGGCCGCGGGTCGGGGTGGACGAGGGCGCCGGCGAGCCGGGGCAGGGCGTGCAGGAGGGCGTGCTCGGCGTCGACGGCGACGCGGTGGGCGCGGACGAGGGTGCAGGACGGGTCCACGGTGACGTCGCATTCGGCGCGGAGGCGGTGGCCGATCCAGCGGAGCCGGACGTCCCCGACGGCGAGGACGCCGGGGGTGGCGGCGAGGGCGGTTTCGGCGCGGTCGACCAGGGCGGGGTCGACGGCGTCCATGAGGCGGCGCCAGACCTCGCGGGCCGTCTGGCCGAGGACGGCCAGGATCGCGGCCGTGATCAGCAGGCCGACGGCGGGGTCGGCCCATGGGAGGCCGAGGGCGGTGCCGGCGGCGCCGAGGAGGACGGCGAGGGACGCGAAGCCGTCGGCGCGGGCGTGCAGGCCGTCGGCGACGAGGGCGGCGGAGCCGATGCGGCGGCCGACGCGGACGCGGTACCGGGCGACGAGCTCGTTGCCGGCGAAGCCGGCGAGGGCGGCGGCGGCCACGGCGGCGAGGTGGTCCACAGGCTGTGGATGCAGGAGGCGTGCCACGGCGGTGTACCCGGCGGCGGCCGAGGAGGCGGCGACGGCCAGGACGATCACTACGCCGGCGAGGTCCTCGGCGCGCCCGTACCCGTAGGTGTAGCGGCGGGTCGGCGGGCGGCGGCCGAGGACGAACGCGATGCCGAGCGGGACGGCGGTGAGCGCGTCGGTGGCGTTGTGGAGGGTGTCGCCCAGCAGCGCCACCGAGCCGGAGAGCGCGACGACGGCGGCTTGCAGGACCGTCGTCGCGCCCAGCCCGGCGAGGGAGATCCACAGGGCGCGGATGCCCTGCGAGCTGGTCTCCAGCGCCCTGTCCGCCTGGCCCGCGTGCGAGTGCGGCCGCAGGAGGTGGCCGATGCGGTGCCGCAGGCCGTGCCGGTGCCCGTGTTCGCTCATGGGTCGAGGATGACCCCGAAATCCCGTTGCAGCATCTCGACAACAGCGACGTTCCCGCAGGTACGGGACGTGTGTCAGTGCGGATTGGTGGCCAGTAGCTCCGCCAGGAGGTCGTCGAGGGTGACGATGCCCGCGAACTCGCCCCGGTCGCCGTTGACGACGGCGAGCTGCGCGCGGGCGCGGCGCATCCGGCTGACGGCGTCGAGGACGGTCGTCTCCGCGGTGAGGGCGGGCGCCGGGTAGGCGAGGTCTCCGGCGGGGCGGTCCCCGTCGGGCTCGGTGATGGCGGCGCGGACGTGCACGATGCCGGTGGCGGCGCCGTCCGGGCCGCGCACCAGGAGGCGGCTGTGCCCGCTGGCGGTCGCGGTGCGGCGGATGTCGGCGGCGGACGCGCCCGTGTCGATGGTGGTCACCGACGACGCGGGGATGACCAGGTGCCGGACGGTCGCCTCCCGCGCGGAGATCGCCCGCCGGAGCAGCTCGTGGTCGTGCCGTCCGATGAGGCCGAGGCGCCGGGACTCGCCGACCAGGTGGCTGAGCCGGGCCGGGTCGGTGTGGCTGTCGAGCTCGTCGCGGGGGGTGACCCGGACGAGCCGCAGCAGCCCGTTGGTGGTGGCGTTCAGCGCGGCGAGGATCGGGCGGGACACCTTCGCGAACGCGCGGAACGGCAGCGCCAGCAGCACGGCGGAGCGCTCCGGGTTCACGATCGCCCAGGACTTCGGCGCCATCTCGCCGATCACCATGTGCAGGAACGTGATGACGCCGAGGGCGCAGGCGAGGGCGGCGGCCTTCGCGCCGGTCTCGGGGACGCCGACCGCGTGCAGCGGCGGTTCGAGGAGGTGCTCGAACGCGGGCTCGGTGACGATCGCGAGGCCCAGCGAGCACATCGTGATGCCGAACTGCGCGCCGGCGAGCATCAGCGACAGCTCGCGGACGCCCGCGACGGCCGCGGCGGCGGGCCGTCCGCCCTTGGCGGCGGCGCGTTCGAGCTGGGACCGGTTGGCGGCGACCAGCGCGAACTCCGACGCGACGAAGAACCCGTTCCCGATCAGCAGCAGGACGGTGATGAGCAGCGAGGTCAGCGGGTCCACGACACCTCCTCGGTGCGCGCGGCGCCGTCGGCCCCGGCGGACGCGGCGTCCGGCGACGGCGCGTCCGGCGACGGCGCGTCCGGCGACGGCGCGTCCGGGGACGGTGGGGCGGCGCAGGGCGGGTCGGAGATCTCGGGGCGGTCCGCCGGGGCGGGCGCGGCCGCCGCACGGATCCGGATCTTCTCGGCGACGCGCCGGGCGACGCTGACGACCTCCAGCTCGGCATGCCCGGGCGGGCCGCCGTGCTCGGTGTCCAGCGCGACGGTGAGGCGGTCGCCGGGGCAGGGCAGCCGGCGCAGCTCGGCCATGACGAGGCCGCCGAGGGTGTCGTAGGCGTCGCCCTCGGGCAGGCCGAGGCCGGTGAGCCGGCCGACCTCGTCGATCCGCATGCCGGCGTCGACCAGCCAGGACCCGTCGGGGCCGGTGGTCGGGGCGTCCTCGCGGGCGTCGGTCTCGTCGGCGATCTCGCCGACCAGCTCCTCGGCGACGTCCTCGAAGGTGAGGATGCCGGCGAGGCCGCCGTACTCGTCGACGACGCAGGCGAACTCCTCGCCGGACTCGCGCATCCGCTCGATGACGCCGTACAGCGGCTGGCTGCCCGGGACGAGCAGCGCGGGCCGGGCGATCTTCCCGACCGGGGTGGCCGGGTCGAGCGCGTCGTCGGCGACCTCGCGGGCGCCCGCGACGCCGATGACGTCGTCGACCTCGCCGTCGTACACCGGGTAGGCGCTGTGGCCCGTCTCGCGGATCAGCGCGACGAGGTCGGCGGCCGGCGCGGCGGCGGGGAGCGTGCTGACCTGCGGGCGCGGCACCATCACCGCGTCGGCGGTGAGGTCGCCGAACGACAGCGCGCGGTCGAGCAGCCCGGACAGGTCGGCGGGCAGGTGGCCCGCGCTGTGCGACTTGCCGATGATGTCGCCGAGCTCCTCGAGGGTGGCGCCGCTGTGCAGCTCCTCGACGGGTTCGACGCCGACGGCGCGCAGCAGCCGCGTGGCGGCGCGGTCGAACAGCCGGATCAGCGGGCCCGCCACGGTCAGGTAGACCAGCGTGGACGCGGCCAGCGCGCGCGCCAGCGACTCGGCGCGCGCGAGGGCGAGGTTCTTGGGGAACAGCTCGCCCAGCAGCATCTGGATCAGCGTGGCCAGGACGAATCCGGTGGCCAGCGCGATCGCGCCGGTCGCGCCCGCCGGCACGCCCGCGGCGTCCAGCAGCGGCCGGATCAGCTCCGCGAGGGCGGGCTTGGCGATGAACCCGACGATCAGCGTGGTCATCGTGATGCCGAGCTGCGCGCCCGACAGCATGAACGACAGCCGGCCGATGACCTTGACGGCCCGCCGGGCGGACGTGTCGCCGCGCGCGGCGGCCTGCTCGAGGGAGGCGCGGTCGGCGGCGACGTAGGCGAATTCCTGGGCGACGAAATATCCGGTGGCGGCGGTGAGAACGATCACCGCGAGCACACCCAGCACCGCGGTCAGCATGGGGCACCGGGTCTATGACTGGGGTCCGACACCGCGGACTCACCACTCCTCTCATCTGGGCCTACCTGCGTAACGCCGCCTGGGGCGGCGAGGTTCCCGGCGCACCAGGGTACGGGCCCGCGCCGATCGTCCCACCGGCGCGCCGCCGTGTCCCGCGGGGACAGGCGCTTGTGTCGCCAAGTGTCACGGATCACACTTGTTGGAGAGCGCGTGCCCGATACTTGAGCGGTCCTTTGCTCCCAGACCGCCGGAACGGGGGCGCGCACGGGGACCGAGAGAACCGAACGCGGGGCTGAGGTGGACGAGAGCGGGCCCGGGGCCGCCGCGCCCATGAGCCGGGAGGGGATCGACCATGCCCTCAGGACGCTCCAGACCGAACGGGAGCGGATCGCGGCGTCGCTGCTGGAGCTCGACGGGCACACCGGCGTCCGGCTGCTGAAGGGCGCCCGGCTCGCCGGGGAGACGTGGCGGCGGTGGGAGGCGGTGCGGGCCCGGCTGACCACGCTGTGGCGGGTGTTCGACGCCTACCAGCGGGTGCTGGACGAGGCGTGCGCGCTGCGCGGCCGGTCGTCGCGCCCGGACGTGGCGACGCTGGTGGAGCTGACCGGACTGCTGTCGGGGCGGTCGGTGGAGCTGCCGGACGGCGAGATCCCGCTGGAGGACCGCACGCTCCTCGGCCCGCAGGACAAGCGCGCCACGCTGGACGAGGCGGTCGGGATGATGTCCGACGCGTACGAGTTCGTGGCGAAGGAGGTCGCGGCGGCGGACGCGGCCTGGTCGACGCTGCTGAAGCCGCTGGAGGGGGCGGAGAAGAGCTGGCGGGAGACGGCGCGGCTGGCGCACTCCCTCGACGGCACCCGCCACCCGGAGCTGGACCGGCTGGGCCGCGAGCTGACGGCGCTCGGCCGGCTCGTCCGCACCGATCCGCTGTCGCTGTGCCCCGGCGGGAAGCCCGACACGTCCCGGCTGGACCGGGTGCGGGCGTCGCTGACGTCGATCGGCGACGAGCTGGCCGGGGTCGCCCGGCTCCGCGACGAGTACGACGAACTGGTCGCGGGCCTCGTTGAGGCCGTCGAGCGGGTCGAGGCGACCGAGCGGGCGGCGTGCGAGGCGCACGCGGCGGTGCTGCTGAAGATCCGCGCGCCGAACGTGCCGGAGCCGGCGCGGGGGCTCGGCGGCGGGCTGCGCCACCGGCTGGCCGCGCTGGAGCGGCTGCGCGAGGCGGGCCGCTGGGTGGAGATGGCCGGCGTCGTCGCCGCGCTGGAGAGCGCCGCCGCGGAGGCGCTGGAACGGGCGCGCGACGACCGGCGTCTCAGCCAGGGACTCCTCGACCGGCGGGGCGAGCTGCGCGGGCGGCTGGAGGCCTACCGCGCCAAGGCGGCGCGGCTCGGGCTCGCCGAGGACGAGGCGCTCGCCGCCCTGCACGAGCGGGCCCGGGACGTGCTGTGGACGGCGCCGTGCGACCTGCGCCGGGCGACCACGCTGCTGGCCGAGTACCAACGCGCGATCAGGGCGCGTGAGAACGGGACGGGGACCACGTGATGACCCGATGCACCCAGCCCGGCTGCACCGGCGAGGTCGGCGCGGACGGCTTCTGCGACGTCTGCGGGATGGCGCCGCTCGCCGAGCCGCCGCCCGCCGACCCGGTGAGCGCGGGCCCGCCGGCCGCGCCGCCCGTCTCGGGGTCTTCCGCAGCCTCGGTTCCGGCCCCGGCTCCGGTGACGATCGTGAACGCGCCCGCGACGACGGTCGAGCGGCCGAACGGCGCGTCGGGCGGGCTCCAGGGCACCCGCCCGTCGGGCACCGGCCCATCAGGCACCGGGCCCTCGGGGACGGGTCCGTCCGGTACGGGTCCGTCGGGCACCGGGCCGTCCGCCGGGTCGGGGAGCGAGCCGACCAGCGGGTCCGGGACCAGCGGGTCCGGGGGGTCGGGCCGCACCGCGTCCCGGGGCGGGACGCGCGGGACGGGCTCCACCGGGTCCGCGCGGCGCGGGATGCTCGGCGCGGGCCTGGTCGAGGTGCCGCCGGTCCCGTTCCGCGACCCCGCGTCCGCGATCATGGAGAACCCGGAGGTCCCGGAGAACCGGCGGTACTGCAGCCGGTGCGGCGAGAAGGTCGGCCGCAGCCGGGACGGGCGGCCGGGCCGCACCGAGGGGTTCTGCGCGACCTGCGGGCACCGGTTCTCCTTCACCCCGAAGCTGAAGCCCGGCGAGGTGATCGGCGGGCAGTACGAGGTGCTGGGCTGCCTGGCGCACGGCGGGCTCGGCTGGGTGTACCTGGCCCGCGACCACAACGTCAGCGAGCGGTGGGTGGTGCTGAAGGGCCTGCTGGACACCGGCGACGCCGACTCCCTCGCCGCCGCGACGGCGGAGCGGGCGTTCCTCGCCGAGGTCGAGCACCCGAACATCGTCAAGATCTACAACTTCGTCCGGCACGGCGACTCCGGTTACATCGTGATGGAGTACGTCGGCGGCCGCTCGCTCAAGGAGATCCTGCTCGCCCGCCGCGAGGAGCAGGGCGACCAGGCCGCGCTGCCGCTCGGCCAGGTGCTCGCCTACGGCCTGGAGGTGCTGAGCGCGCTCGGCTACCTGCACGGCGTCGGCCTGCTGTACTGCGACTTCAAGCCGGACAACGCGATCCAGTCCGAGGAGCAGCTGAAGCTGATCGACCTCGGCGGCGTCCGGCGCGCGTTCGACGTGGACAGCCCGATCTTCGGCACGCCCGGCTACCAGGCGCCGGAGATCGGGTCGTCGGGCCCGTCGATCGTCTCCGACCTGTACACGGTGGGCCGGACGCTCGCGGTGCTGAGCTTCCCGTTCCGCGGCTACACGCGGCGGCATCTGCGGAGCCTGCCGCCGCGCGAGGAGGTGCCGCTGTTCCAGCGGCACGAGTCGTACCACCGGTTGCTGCGGCGGGCGACGCATCCCGATCCGGTGCGCCGGTTCCAGAGCGCCGCCGAGATGGCCGAGCAGCTGACCGGGGTGCTGCGCGAGGTGCTGTCGGCGGAGGACGGGAAGGCGCGTCCGGCGCCGTCGCCGCTGTTCGGGCCGGAGCAGCACACCGCCGGGACCGACATCATCGACCCCGATCCGGCGCGGAACGGGTCGGCGCCGGTGCTGGCGCCGCTGGAGGCGGCCGCCGCGGCGATCGCGCTGCCCGTCCCGCTCGTGTACGGCTCCGACCCGGCCGCCGCGTTCCTCGCGGGGCTGACGGCCCGCGACCCGGGCGACCTCGCCGCCGCGCTGGCCGCCGCGCCGGTGGCCTCGCGGGAGGTGCGGTTCGCGCTGGTCCGGGTGCGGATCGAGCTCGGCGACCTGGACGTCGCCGGGCGGCTGCTGAACGAGCTGGACGCCGAGCAGCCCGACGACTGGCGGGTCGACTGGTACCGGGGCGCCCGCGCGCTCGCGGACGGCCGCGCCGCCGACGCCGCCGCCGTCTTCTCCGACCTGTACGACCTGATGCCGGGGGAGCAGGCGCCCAAGCTGGCGCTGGGCTTCTGCAAGGAGCTGCTGGGCGAGCACGTGACCGCCGGGCGCTTCTACGCGACGGTCTGGCGCACCGACCCGACGCATGTCAGCGCCGCGTTCGGGCTGGCCCGCGCGTACCTGGCGGGCGGCGACCGGGCCAGCGCGGGACGCGTCCTGGACTCGGTGCCGCGCATCTCCAGCCACTATCTCGCCGCGCAGCTCGGCGCGGTCGGGGCGGCGGTCCGGGGCCGTCCGGCCGGGGAGCTGAACGCGGCGGCGCTGGTGGAGGCGGGCCGGCGGCTGCGGTCGCTGCGGCTGGACACCGAGCGGTACTCGGCGTTCGTCGCCGAGGTGCTGGAGGCCGCCCTCGGCTGGCTGCGCGCCGACCGGACGCCGGCGCAGCTGCGGCCGGAAAAGGACATCCTCGGCATCCCGCTCGAAGAGCCTCGACTGCGGGCGAAGCTGGAGGACACTTACCGGGTGCTCGCCAAGCTCGCGGACGGCCCCGAACACCGCCACGCGATGGTCAGACGCGCCAACGCCGTCCGCCCGAGGACGCTGTTCTGACGATGAACGCGGACAGGAACGCCGCCATGGACCCGGGCCGGGCCGTGGGCAGGTTCGCCAACGGGGCCGCGGGCGGAGCCGCGAACGGGGCGTCGAACAGGGCCGCGAACAGGGCCGAGGAGCGGGACGCGGCGTGCGGCGACTGCGGGAGCTGGGCCGTCGCGGCCGACGGGTACTGCGAGGCGTGCGGGCTGCGGCAGCCGAGCGGGCACGAGCACGTCGAGGCGGAGCTGGTGGTGGACGGGCGGCCCGCGCTCGGCGCCGGCATCAGCGACCTCGGCCTGCGCCGCTCCCGCAACGAGGACGCGTTCGCGCTGGCGGCGCTGCCCCACGGCGCGTGCGGGGTCGTCTGCGACGGGGTGGCGACGGCGCCGGGGTCGGAGGAGGCGGCGCGGGGCGCGGCGCAGACGGCGTCGGCCGTGCTGCTCGACCGGATCGCGGCGGGCGCGGACG